>JBBQRJ010000011.1:0-26558 GCA_038214955.1 Aggregatilineales bacterium
GCCCGTGCAATTTCGCCGTGCGCCCCTGCGCTTGATGCAGCAGAGCGGTATCGCGGCTCGTGTTAATGATCTGGATGAGGCGGTAGGCTTCTGGCGCGGTGATCAGCACGGCAAGCGTTGTAATCGGCATGACGTTCAGCAGAATCATCACGACGACGGCAACGTAAGCGCCGCCAACCAATACCATATACTCGATGCGGGCGATGCGTAAGCCGAACAAGACCGCCAGCGTGCGTTTGTTGACGGCACGGTCAGCATCAATATCGCGGACGTTATTGGCGTGCAAAATTGCCGCGACCATGAAGCCTATCGGGATCGCCGCGATGACTGGCGTCCAGCTAAACTCACGCGCCATGACATAGTAGGCGCCCAAGACCATCAACGACCCCATGAAGATGAATACAGCGACTTCGCCCAACCCGTTATAGGCAAGCGGGAAAGGTCCCGCTGTATAGGTGATCACGACCAGCACGCCGCCCAAGCCGATCCACAGCAAAAGCCAACCGCTCTGTGTGAGCAGAAATAAACCAATGAGTGATCCGGCGAGAACGCTCAAGATCGCGCCGATCAACACACTGCGCGGGGTGAGTACGCCCTCTTTGATGATCATGCCCTGCCCCGCTTGTTTGAGCGTGTCTGCGCCGCGCTTGTAATCCCAATACTCGTTGATGAGGTTCGCGCCGATTTGCAAGCATAACGCCGCGATCAATGAGAGGGTGAAGCGGACGAGATCAAATACACCATGCTCTACCGCGATCACCGCCGCCAAGCCAAGCGGGACATAGGTCGCTGTGAGTGTGCGCGGACGTGCCGCCCTGTACCAAGCATTATTGTTCAATCCAGTTGCCGCCATGCAATCTCCTTGTTCATGCTGTCACTAGATTATCTCATACGCTATCATGGTGACGATTCCACCGCACAACGAATGTTGGTTATTCCCACAACCCTCGTGGGGAGGCGCAAGTCGTGAAACTCTCTGTCGTGATACCTGCCCGTAATGAAGAAGGCAACGTTGAAAAAACGGTTGTCGCACTGCGTGACTACTTGGATGGTGCAGGCATTCACAACATCGAGATTTTGGTGGTAGATGATGGCAGCAAAGATCGCACCTATGAACTGATCGACGCGGAACACGAGCGCGATCCCCGTATTCGCGTGATCAAGAACACGGGGCGGCACGGTTTTGGGCGGGCGGTCAACTTTGGACTAGAACATTTCACGGGGGACGCGGTGATCATCACCATGGCAGATGCCTCTGATTTGCCGGAAGATGTTGTGCGCTATTATCACATTTTGGCTGATGAAGCAGATTGCGCGTTCGGGTCGCGTTTTATGCCCGCTTCAAAAATCTACGACTACCCGCGCTTTAAGCTGGTGATCAACCGATTGGCGAACTTTCTCATCCGCTTAATGTTCCAATACGGCTACAACGATACCACCAACGCATTCAAGGGCTACCGTGCAAACGTGATTCATGGATGCCGTCCGTTCGTGTCGCCGCATTTTAACCTCACGATTGAGATTCCGCTCAAAGCGATGGTACGTGGCTACTCGTACAAAGTCATCCCGATTTCGTGGCGCAATCGTGATGTAGGCGAGTCTGCGCTGAAACTCAAAGAACAGGGAAGTCGCTATCTTTATACGCTGCTGACGGTCTGGTTTGAATGGCTGCTGGTCAAGCATGACACACATCGTCCCGCCGATGAAGTTTTCATCCCCTGGATAGCGACGGATCGAGACACGGATAAACAGCTATCCGAGCCGCGAAAAACAAACATGAGTAAAAGCACAGGCACACAGGATCATTTATAACATGACAGCACAAACACAACAGTCGAAGCGAATTCTAGTCACAGGTGGCGCGGGATTCATCGGCAGTCACCTCGTAGATTTACTGATTTCACGCGGTCACGAGGTGATTATTTTCGACAACCTCAAGACGGGTAAACGCGACCACATCAACCCACGCGCCGAGTTCATTGAAGGCGATGTCGTTGATGAGGCGGCGTTACTTGCCGTATTCGAGCGCGGGATTGATGCCGTGTGTCATATTGCGGGGCAAGCGTCGATCCGGCTATCGTATCTCGACCCTGCCGCTGACCTCAACGTGAACACGCTTGGGACGATCAACGTTTTGAAGGGCTGTTTCGCCCATAAAGTGCCGCGCCTGTTGTTCGCCAGTTCCATGACGATTTACGGCAATCCGCTGATTGTGCCGACGCCCGAAACCGCCCCACCTGACCCCGTGTCATACTATGGCGTGACCAAATATGCCGCCGAACGTTATGTTCACCTTGCCAGCCAACGGAAAGACATTGATTTTCGGCTCAACGTCACGTCGTTTCGCATGTTCAACGTGTACGGTGTGCGTCAAAGCCTGACGAATGCCTATCAGGGGGTGTTTGCAGTCTTCTTGGGGAATGTGCTGCGCGGCGAACCGATCAATATCCATGCCGATGGCGAACAAAGCCGCGATTTCGTGCATGTGTCTGATGTAGTACGAGCGTGGGCAGACGCTATTGACAATCCTGATTCCTACGGACAGGCGATCAATTTGGGGTCGGGACGGGCAACTAGCGTCAATAAGCTGTGCGATCTGGTGCTGGAGAATTTTGAGTTTACGCGGGAGTCATATGAACTACGGCACCACCCCGCGCAGCCGGGAGATATTCGCATGTCTGCCGCCGAAGTGAGCAAAGCGCGTGAGGTGCTTGGATGGGAAGCAACGATCCCTTTTGAGGACGGGATGCGCGAGACGATCACATGGGCGCGGGAGCAAGTGGAGAAAAAGTGATACAGAGAAATACCAATCTGACCCCACCCCAACCCCTCCCCGAATTCAGGGAGGGGAGCAAATATAGACCGCTTGTAGGGGCGAGGCAAGCCTCGCCCCTACAAGCGATTTCAGGTTTTTAGAATTTCGAGGACGGGATCGAGGAGATGACCGTTGGTCGCGCACGTTTGAATTGACGTGATGGTCGATTTGCCCGTCCAATCAGTGAATGTGCCGCCCGCTTCTGGCATGATGACACCGAAAGGCGCACTATCCCAGATGTGCATCTTCGCATCCAGCATGATTTCGGCGCGTCCGGTAGCGACCAGCGCGTAACCATAAGCATCGCCCCATGTCCGCTGAATATAAGTTGCCTCGTGCAAACGCTGCCATGCGTCAGTGTGATTATCCCACCCACGACTGATTTCACTGGCTAGCAGAGTCGCGTCACTCAGGTTTTCTACCGACGACACATGAGCGCGGCGCCCATTCCAATAACAACCGCCACCCAACGAGGCAAAGATGGATTCATCAAGCGCGGGGAAATGTGCTATCCCAACCAGCGGTTGATCACGCTCTACTAACGCTAACAAGCATCCGTAAAGTGGCACACCCGAAATGAACGACTTTGTACCGTCGATGGGGTCAATGATCCAGCGAAAATCACTTTGACTCGCCTGTTCGCCGTATTCTTCTCCGACAATGCCGTGATCGGGATAGTAACGGTTAATCATCTGACGCAAATACTGCTCAGACTCCCGGTCTGCTGCGGTGACGGGGCTGTTATCGCCTTTACGCTCAACCGCGATCCCGGTTTGAAAATAGCGCAAGGTTATTCGTCCGGCTTGCCACGTCACATCGAGCGCGAAATCTAACAGGGATTGAAGCGCAGTCAAAAGTGTTCTCCTCGTTTGATGACAATCTACGATTCGGGAATTGGCTCAAGCGGCACTTTGCGATTTTCAACAAAGATACGCGGTCCTTGAGTCGGCGCAGCCCATCGAACCGCGTTCGCAATCACCTTTTTGATCATGGGTTGATAGTAGGTCGGGAAGGTTTCGTGACCGGGGCGGAAGTAAAATACCTTGCCGCGTCCGCGATAGAAACAGCAGCCGCTGCGGAAAATTTCGCCGCCCTGAAACCAACTCACAAACACGAGCGAATCAGGTTCGGGAATCCCAAAGGGTTCGCCGTACATTTCTTCATGCTCAAGCTCAAAATGGTCAGGGATGCCATCGGCAATGGGATGCGCGGGGTTGACCACCCAAATACGCTCTTTCTCATTGGCTTCACGCCATTTGAGGTCGCCATTAACACCCATCAACCGCTTGAAAATTTTGGAGTAATGCCCGGAATGCAGCACGATCAAACCCATGCCGTCCATCACACGATCATAGACGCGCTGAACAATCTCGTCTTGCACGTCGCCATGCGCCATATGTCCCCACCACAACAGCACGTCTGTTGCAGCCAATACCTCGACAGTTAAGCCGTGTTCTGGCTCATCTAGGGTTGCCGTTCTGACATCATCAAAGCCGTGTTCTAGCAATCCTTCGCCAATGACGGCATGAATGCCATTCGGGTAGACTGCCTTCACAGCCTCGTTTTTCTTTTCGTGCCTGCCTTCATTCCAAACTGTTACGCGCATTTGCATTGTCCTTTGAGAAAATACACACCCCTGTAGTGTATCAATCTTGGGGACTCACTTCCAGCATTTCGGGGGTAAATACCTGACCCCGTGACAATACGATGGTTTGGGGCAGCGTGCCATCCCCTAACAGCTTGATCGCAGCACCGACGCTAACGTGTGCAAGCTCGCTCGTTGGAATTTCCACCGTCGCCCGAAGATAATACCCATTACGGATGTACCGCTGTGCCAGCATCTCGCCGTTTACGCTGAAAATGGCAACGTCTGAGGGGGGGATACCGGCTTCTTCCAGCGCCTGAATAGCGCCAAAAGAGGTGGCATCGCTCAAACTCAAAACGATGTCAAAATCAACATCCTCTTCTAGGATACCCTGCATGACTTCGTAGCCCGATTCAAACGTTGCGGTAACCCCATAACTTCCCATAAATTGCGCGTCTGGAGCAAGTTCCAATAATCCTTCTTGCATCCCCGCAATGAGATTCCGAATGTAGCCTAACGGGGGGTAGTCTAGTGCAATATAGTTTGCTTGTCCGCCAAGCACCTCGTTGATATAGCGTCCCGCTTCTCGTCCGGCTTGCAACCCAATGAAATGATTATCGGGTTCAATCACTACTGCGCCGTAATCGGGTGTTGTGGGGGCAACGAATACGACTGGAATATGCTCATCCTGAACATACAGCATTGATGACTGGAGGGTTTGATCATCCAAAGAGCAGATAATGAGTGATTTTGCACCTTCGGAAACAGCACGTGTGATCAAATCCGCCTGCACTAAACGATCCATGTCGGAATCGTAAACCTTAAAACGGATACCATAGTCCTCAAATAATTCATTCATCTCACGGGCGCGGCTGGCTTGAAATTGGCTGGCAAGGGTACAGGGGATGTATCCGATAAAACCGTTTGTGCCAAGTCGTGCCAGTGCCAAACGAATTTCGCCGTCTGACGGGATAACATCCGTGCGATTGCCGCGTTGAGCGAGGAGGATGGTCGATGATGGCACAGGATTCACCACCCCACTGAGAACCTGTGACAATACGAATACCGAAATAATGCCGACTATCAGCGCGACGATGCTGACAACATACAGACGAATCAGGTTATTGTCACCAGAGGTTTTCGCTGCAACCGCTTTCATCTCCTGCGTGATCGTCGCCGTTTTGAGTTTCGTAAGGTTGATCGGCTGACCGTCCACCGCTGCAACAAGCGCATCGGACATCGCTTGTGCAGTCGGGAAGCGGTCATTTGGGTCTTTATTCATCGCCGTAAGAATCACCGACTCAATTTGTGGTGAAATATCGGGACGGAACGTTCGAGGGGAGGGTGGCGGAACATTAATTTGTTTGTCGATGACATCTAAAACGCCAGCGGCAGTCTTGGCATAGGGGGTATGCCCCACCAGCATCGTGTAAAGCAGGACGCCCATCCCAAAAATGTCAGAGCGGCGATCAATGGGCATATCACGCAGTTGTTCAGGTGAACTGTAGGCGGGCGCACCGATGATATAACCTGTTTTTGTCAGGCTCATGGAAGGGTTATCGATGAGTTTTGCGACGCCGAAATCGGTCACATAGGCGTTGCCAATCTCGTCTAGCAGAATATTGCTCGGCTTGATGTCACGGTGAATGACGCGCCCTTCGTGAGCGTAGTGGAGTGCCGAAGCAATCTGGGTGAACAAGCGTACTACGTGTTCGATGGATAGAGGCTCTTTGGCGATTAATTCATCCAGTGAACCACCGCGCATTAGACGCATCACTATAAAAGCGATTCCGTCATGGGTGACGCCGTAATCGTGAACAGGGAGGATATGGATGTGTTCCAACGCAGCAATAATTCTGGCTTCACGTTCAAACCGCTGACGAAAATCGCTGGGATCGTCAATATTGTAGAGGGGGTTAATGATTTTGAGCGCAACGTGTCTTTTGACTGATTTCTGACGTGCGCGATATACATCCGCTGTCGCGCCGCGCCCGATGCGCTCTTCAAGGATGTAATCACCGATCTCTTTCCCGACAAGGTGATTGAGAGCCATCGCAGTTCCTATGCACGCCAGATCGAGTCATCTCTTAATTTAAAGAATGAGTATAAAGTTAGCTTTTGTGGATTTGAAGCAGAGATTATTGTTCTAAAAATAGCAGTAATTGCGCTAAATAGCAACCGATCTAAGAAAAAGAGTCAAGCACGGCGGACGCCCCGTTGGGCGTCCCTACCGCTGGCATTATACGGAGTTAGCTTTCGCCTAAATAGGCTTTACGCACCATATCGTTATCCAAAAGTGATTTTGCGCTGCCGACTAAAACGACTTCCCCGGTTTGCAGCACGTAGCCGCGATGCGCCACTTCCAACGCCATAAGCGCGTTCTGTTCGACTAACAGCACCGTCTTCCCTTCGCGGTTAATGTGCAAAATGATGTCGAAAATTGCCTCAACCAGTACAGGCGCAAGCCCCATTGAGGGTTCATCAAGCAGCAGCACTTGCGGGTTTGCCATTAAAGCGCGGGCAATCGCTAACATCTGCTGTTCGCCACCGGAAAGCGTGCCGCCCTTCTGCGTGATGCGTTCACGCAAGCGGGGGAACAGGATAAAATTTTCCTCTAAGCGCCGCGCAATCGTGCCGCGATCTTTCACAGTCCACGCGCCGATCTCCAAATTCTCTTTGACGGTCAACAACGGGAAGATGCGCCGACCTTCGGGAACATGCCCGACCCCAAGCGCGGTGACTTCATGCGGTTGCATTCCATTGATCTCTTTGCCACGCAAACGAACGCTGCCCTGTCGTGCCTTGACCATGCCGCTAATCGTGCGGAGGGTGGTCGATTTGCCCGCGCCGTTCGCGCCCACAAGCGTGACGATCTCGCCTTCATTGACGGTGAGGTTGACGCCTTTGAGCGCGTGAATTTGCCCATAATAGGTATGCAAATTTTCCAGTTCAAGCAGGACTGCCACTATTGACCTCCGCTCCAGCGGCGCGACGACCCAAGTAGGCTTGGATGACACGGGTATTCTCTCTGATGGCTTTCGGTGAGCCTTCCGCAATTTTCTCGCCGTAATCTAGCACACTGATATGTTCGCTGATGCCCATAACCACACGCATATCGTGTTCAATCAGCACAACAGTGACTTTCCGTTCATCACGCACGCGGCGAAACAGGACGGTTGCCTCGTTGCTTTCCTGTGGATTCATACCCGCTGTCGGTTCATCCAACAAAATGAGCTTGGGGTCACTGGCAAGCGCACGCGCAATCTCGACGCGGCGCTGATCACCGTAGGGGAGATTGCGACCCAGTTCGTCGCCTTTTCCGGTTAAGCCGACAAAATGCAGCAGTTCACGCGCATAGTTGCGGACGTGTTCTTCCTGACGGTTAAAGCCACCTGTACGCAGCAGCGTTTTCAACACCGACACATCTAAGCGCGAATGCATCCCCACCATGACATTTTCTAGCACCGTCATGTTGGAAAACAAGCGAATGCTTTGGAACGTGCGTGACATTCCAGCGGCGTTGACTTGATCGGGGCGCAAGCCAATGAGCGAACGCCCATTAAACTCAACCGAGCCAGCATCAGGCTTGTAAATGCCCGTGAGTAGATTGAAAAACGTGGTTTTACCCGCGCCGTTGGGTCCAATAATTGAGCTAATGCTGCCTTCCGGGATCGAAATGCTTACATCACGGACGGCGCGAATACCACCAAACGATTTGACCAGATTTTTAACCTCTAACAGCATCATTGGTCTAGTCCCCCGTTTCTGACGACGTAATGACAGGCGTTTCCGCCCGCTTCTTCACATCCAGTTCCAATTTACGGCGCGGTTCTGGCAGTAAACCCGCCGGACGGAACAGCATCATCAACACGAGCAGCAAACCGAATACTAAACGTTCGTATTTGGCGGGTTCAAGCTGTGTGGGCCAGTCTCTAATGTGGAAATTGATCAACGGCACAATGAAGTCGATGTTGCGTAAGGCGTTAAGCTGTAACGACAGGTTCTTCAACACTTGCAGGTTGAGCAGCGTCACGATGATCGCGCCAAGTATCACGCCGCGAATGCCGCCCATGCCCCCGACGATCACCATTGCGAGGATGCTGATCGACTGGATGAGGCTGAAACTTTCGGGGCTGACAAAACTTTGCTTGGCGGCGTATAGTACGCCGATTGCGCCAGCAAACGCAGCCCCCGTCGCAAATGCCAGCAGTTTCATTTTCACCAGCGGGACACCCATCGCAATTGCCGCGACTTCATCCTCACGGATGGCTGTCCATGCGCGACCAATGGCAGAATTGTCCAAGCGACGCGCTGCCACGATGATCACGCCCAGAATCACGATGCCGATGAAGTAAAAGAGCATTTGTTGTGCCAGCGGTTCTAAGTTCCCCGCTATTCGAATCCCTAATGTGCTGGCAATCGAACCGATGAAATCGACCCAGAACTGCGGCATGGGCGGCGTGCCGACGTTGAGCAGCCCCTGTGAGCCATTGGTGAAGTTGATCGGTTGGTCGGCGTTACGCGCCAATACGCGGATCATTTCGCCAAAGCCGAGCGTGACAATCGCCAAGTAATCGCCGCGCAAGCGCAGCACGGGTAAGCCGAGTAAGACGCCAACAAGCGCGGCTAACACCACCCCGACGAATATGAAGATGTAGAATGCCCAACCGGGAACAATGATGCCACTCACAAAAAATACCGTCTCTGCGCTGGAGGTGAACATTGCCCACGAATACGCGCCGACGGCGAAAAAAGCGATATAGCCCAAGTCGAGCAGACCCGCGAAACCGACGACGATGTTTAATCCGAGTGCCAGCCCCGCGAAAATGCAGATTTGGATCGTGAGTTCAAGGTAACTGCTGTCATAAATGCCGATGAGCGGCATGGCGATGACGACCAGCACCAGAATCAGCGTGACTTTGATGCGGTTATCAAGCGGCGAAGCTAAAATCACGAGTGGCGAGAGGACGAAGGGCGGAAACACAAGCGTGCTGTACAACGGGAACAGCAGATCAGCGCGGTTGAGGGAAAGCAATGCGCCTATTACGATGAGCAGGTAGGCGAGAATGACGACCCCTGCGACGCTTGGGCGGCTGAACCATGTGCGAAAAGTTGTCCACGGGCTTTGCGAAGTTTGAGCGGTCATACTTACACCTTCTCGTCCACACGCTCACCAAGCAACCCGCTTGGGCGGAAAATCAAGATAAGGATCAATACAGAGAAGGCGAAAATATCGGTATAACGCTGACCGAGTGCTGGAAAATAGACCAGCACGCCGTTCAAGAAGGACTCGACCATGCCCAACGTTAGCCCGCCAAGAAGCGCCCCTGTCACGTTGCCGATACCGCCTAGCACCGCCGCTGTAAAGGCTTTCAAGCCGGGAATGAACCCGACGTAAGGCGTCACCGTGCCGACGTTCAGCCCGAACAATGCGCCCGCCGCCCCCCCCCAACGCCCCGCCCACAAAAAACGTGATTGAGATCATCAGGTTAACGTTAATGCCCATTAAGCCCGCTGTTGTGCGGTCTTGCGAGACGGCGCGAATGCCGCGACCTAGTTTTGTACCATTGACGAAATAGTTCAGGATGATCAACATGATCACCGCAGCAAGCACAATGATGATCGATGTGATGCGGACGTTCACAGTGGTTTCCCCGAACGTCATCGGGATAGGGGTGCGTAAATACGAGAGGTCTCCCGTAGGATAGGTCAAGTTGAAGTCGTTGCGCGTGATGGCTTCAATGGCACGCACAAAGTCGATCAGGAAGAAGGAAATGCCAATTGCTGTGATCAGAGGGACGAGGCGCGGCGCATTCCGTAAAGGGCGGTAGGCGACTCGTTCGATGAGGACTGCCAGCAAGCCGCTGATGATCATGGCTGAACCGACGATGGTGACGACCAACGCGACAGGATGCCATAACTGTATAAAACCCACATCTTCGATGCGCTGCATGACTTCAAAGCCGATCACCGAACCGACCATGAAGATTTCACTGTGCGCGAAATTAATAAATTTCAGCACCCCGTAGACCAAAGTATAGCCAAGCGCCACCATTGAATAGACAAAACCAATGCTGATTCCGCTGATGATCATGCCGGGAAGCTGTTTGCCAATTTGATCCATCAAAACAATATTTGGGCGCGGTTCAGGGACAAGCAGCGCCAGAAGAACCGATAACAAAGTCAAAATGCCTGCCGCACCAGCGATGAAAATCACCATTTGTCCGACAGGGTAAAGAATGTAGCGAACGGGGAAGCTATCCAGCAAGCGCCGCCAGGGTGAGTCGAGGGCGGGAGCTTGCGGCGGGGTCAGTGTCTCTGAACTCATTAAAGGACTCCACAGTGCAATAGAAAAAAAGGCGGTGGCACACAGGTGATGCCACCGCCCAACGATCATTTTGTGGTTACGAGCCGGGAGTCGCCTCAGGCATCATTTCTTCCATCATTGCCATTGCTGCCAACGGTGAAGGGATCATCTGCGTCGACAAGATGGTATTGCTGCCCCATAGTGCAGGATCAGAGGAATCGACACTGATGATGTAGTACGACGCCATTTCGGGGTCGCCATTATCATCGAAGGTGTAGTTCCCGGTGATGCCCTGATATTCGGTTGTAGCACGCACCGCAGCGGCGACTTCCGCACGGGTCGGCAATGTACCGTTTTCTTCGATAAGCTGAGTGATCGCAGTGATGATGATACCAGTAACATCATACGACTGCGCCGCGTAAGGCTGCGGATCCATTTCGAATTCCGCCGTGTAATCTTCTACGAACTGCGCGGCTTCAGGGAACACCGTCACAGGAGCGCCTGTCGTCGTGTAGTACGTGCCAATCGCTGCTTCGCCCGCAATGTTGGCAAATTCTGACGAGTCCATACCATCAGGTCCAAGGAACACGCCGGTGTAACCCGCCGTGCGAAGTTGGCTGATGAGAATACCGCCTCGGTCGTAGATGCCACCAAAGTAAACAAGGTCAGGCTCAAGCGCGATGATCGGCTGAATGATGCCTTCAAAATTGGCTGTTTCTTCTGTGCCTTCAAAGCCCAGAACGGTTAAGCCCTGTGCTTCGGCTTCTGCGCTGAAGAAGTCTGCGACGCCCTGACCGTAGGTGGTCGTATCATGCAGAACGTAAACGCTCTCCACACCGTCAAGCGTTGCCGCGAATTGAGCGCCTGCTGCGCCCTGTGCATCGTCACGACCGCAAATACGGTTGACCGTCGCATAACCGCGATCTGTGATATTCACGCCCGTGTTCGCGGGCGACACCATCACCAGATCGTTGTCGTTGTAAACTTCCGACGACGGGATTGCAACACCACTGTTATAGTGACCAACCACCGCGAGGATGGCAGGATCGTTGACGATCAACTGTGCGTTCGAGACGCCGACATCAGCCGTTGCTTGATCATCATAGGGGACAAATTCGACGGTGTAGCCGAGTTCAGTGAGCGGACCCGCCAACTGCATAACCGCCAGTTCAGTACCGTTACGAATCGCGGTACCTACAACCGACTGACCTCCCGAAAGCGGGCTTTGTGAGGCGATACGGATGACAGTGCCATCCTGCGCGTTGACGAGCGTCGCGCTCAACATCAAACCCATTGCGACGACCAAGACGAGAACGAATAGTTTTCTTGAAATCTTCATAGACCACTCCGCTAAGTAGGTACAAGTTACGAGAAACCAAAACTTGCTAAAGAAAGTATACTGGTGTTGCTTAAACTTTCAAGCAATCTAGTAGAGAGGGAGCAGTGATTTTTCTGTGTAATTCGTACAAGGTGATTCTTGCAGGGGCTAAAGATGTCCACAATAATCAGCGTACTTCATTGTTGAAACGAGATAGGCTATGCTGCGTGGCGCAATTTACGGACTAACTGCTGCTGCAATCTGGGGCGGTATGTATGTGGTATCTGATATTGTTCTGGCGATCATTCCGCCGTTTACCTTGCTGACGCTTCGGTTGGTGATAGGGGGTGTCATTCTTGCCCTACTCGCCCGACTTAACCCGAACACGGTGTATCCCGATAGGCGCGGTTTGGTCACGCTGTTGGGTGTGGGGATCGTCGGCTTCGGGATCAGCGTGGCGGCGCAGTTCGTCGGCACAGACAAATCGACGGCGGTCAACGGCACGTTGATCACCAGCGCATCGCCGGCGTTCATCCTCATCTTCGCGGCGATTCTACTGCGCGAAAAGCTGACGCTGATGCGAATCGCCGCTGTCGTGCTGGCGACGATTGGCGTCATCGTGATCATTGATCCGGCAAACATCAATTTCAGTTCAGACACGTTTTTTGGAGATATGGCGCTGGCAGTCGCGGCGCTGACATGGGGCTTGTATTCTGTGCTTGTGCGCCAAGTGAGCGGGCAGTTTGACACGCTGGTGATTTCTCTGTTCGCCTTCCTCGGCGGCATGTTGATTACTGTACCAGCGGCGGCGCTGGAACTCGCAAACCGCCCTATCGGTGAAATTACCCCCGCCGTACTGCTTGGGGTCGCGTATCTGGGCGTTATCTCGACAGCGGTTGCCATGTGGATGTGGAATCGAGCGTTTGCGCTGGTTGATGCGTCAATTGCGTCCCTGTTCTTTTTCGCACAACCGCTGGTGGGCGTGCTGTTGAGCGTGATTGTGCTGAACCAGACCATCACGCAAACTTTGGCGATTGGCAGCGTATTGATCGTGATCGGCGTGCTGCTGTCGATTATTCGCACATCGCCAGACAGCGCCACATTGGATATAGTTAATTCCGCGAAATCGTAACTTCTTGATTGAAAGGAATTTGATCTCATGTCGGATTATCAACCGCTTCCTGAACATAAATTTACGTTTGGTTTGTGGACAGTGGGCAATGTGGGACGCGACCCGTTTGGTCCCCCTACTCGCCCGCCGATCTCGTCTGTTGAAATTGTGCAACTGCTGGCAGATGTTGGCGCATACGGCGTCAACTATCACGATGACGACCTGATCCCGATTGGCACACCGCCCGCCGAACGTGACCAGATCGTGCGCGATTTCAAAAAGGCATTGAGCGACACAGGCGTGAAAATGCCGATGGCGACGGCGAATCTGTTCTCGCATCCGATTTTTCGGGATGGCGCGTTCACATCGAATAACCCGAAAGTGCGTGCCTATGCGCTCCAGAAAACACTCGAATGCATTGATCTCGGCTATGAGCTAGGCGCACAGGTCTACGTGATGTGGGGCGGACGCGAAGGCACGGAAACTGACGCCAGCAAAAGCGCCGCCGATGCAGTCAAACGACTGCGTGATGCGATCAACTTTGTGACCGAATACATCACGGCACAGGGTTATAACCTCAAAGTGGCGCTCGAAGCCAAGCCCAACGAACCGCGCAGCGATATTTATTTGCCCACGACGGGCGCGATGCTCGGCTTTATCGCCACGCTCGATCACCCGGAAATGGTTGGCGTGAATCCCGAAGTCGCACACGAACACATGGCGGGCTTGAACTTCGGACACGCTGTCGCGCAAGCGTGGGATGCGGGCAAGCTGTTCCATATCGACTTGAACGATCAACTGTTCGGGCGCTACGATCAGGATTTCCGGTTTAGCTCGGTGATGATCAAGCAAAACTTCTTCCTCGTGAAATTCCTCGAAGATGTCGGTTACAGCGGCAGTCGTCACTTTGACGCCCACGCTTACCGCACTGAGGACTACGATGGCGTGCGAGAATTTGCGCGGGGCTGCATGAGGACGTATCTGATCCTCAAAGAGAAAGCGCAGCGTTGGAACGCCGACACTGAAATTCAGGCGATTCTGGCGGAAGTCAACGCGAATGACGGCGAATTTGACTACCTGAACGACGGTTTCGCCCCTGAAAAGGCGGAGAAGATCAAGAGCGCGGTGTTTGACCGTGACGGGATTGCTGCCAAAGGGTTGGGCTACGAGAAGTTGGATCAACTGACCGTTGAAGTGCTGTTGGGGGTACGGTAACGCTATGCATAGGGGCAAGGCTTACTTGCCCCTAAATTGCAAACGCTTGCAGTTTCATATTGATGGGTAAGTCCCCCTACATTGCTTAACATTTCCCTGATAGAATCAAGGCTATTCCATACGGGATATATCAAAAGGGAAATTTGTGACACAGACACGCGCCGATATTCGCAACATTGCGATCATCGCTCACGTTGATCATGGTAAGACCACGCTGGTTGACGGGATGCTTAAACAAACCAAAGTATTCCGCAACAACGACACCGCTGGCGAACGCATCCTCGACTCGAATACGCTGGAACGTGAACGCGGCATCACCATTCTCGCCAAGAACACCGCTGTTATGTGGGGCGATGTGAAGGTGAACATCGTGGACACGCCCGGTCACGCCGATTTTGGCGGTGAGGTCGAGCGTGTGTTGAACATGGTCGATGGCGCACTGCTGCTCATCGACGCGGTTGAAGGTCCTATGCCGCAAACGCGCTTTGTACTTCGCAAGGCATTAGCGGCTGGTTTGACTATCATCGTGGTCATCAACAAAGTAGACCGCCCACACGCGAACCCCGAAGTCGCGCTGAACGAAACGTTTGACCTGTTCATCGAACTGGGTGCAAACGACGAACAAGCGAACTTCCCGGTGGTGTACGCAATTGGCATGGATGGACGCGCCGGTTACCAAGCGGATACACTCGAAGACGGTCTTAAGCCGCTGTTCGATACGATTTTGAATAAAATTCCCCCGCCTGAAATCAATGCAGAAGAACCCGCTCGTATGTTGATCACCAACATCGAGTATGACAACTACAAGGGGCAAATCGGTATTGGACGAATCAATTCTGGCATCGTCAAAAAAGGGATGCCTGTCGTCCGTATTACACCGACGGGCGAACGAGTCAACGCGCATATTGACTATCTGTTCACGTTCTACAACCTGTCGAAGGTGGAAGCAACCGAAGTCCGCGCTGGCGATATTATTGCTATCGGCGGGCTAGGCGAACTGGGTATCAGTGACACCATTGCTGACCCCGCCAACGCCGTCGCCCTGCCCCCGATCCTCGTGGAAGAACCCACTGTCCGCATGACCTTCGGTGTCAATACGTCACCTGTGGCGGGACGCGAAGGCAAAACCGGATTAGGAACATCGCGCAGACTGCGTGAACGCCTGATGAACGAAACCCGAAGCAATCTTGCGCTCCGCGTCGGTGATGGTGAATCGCCGGAACGCTTTGTCGTGAGCGGACGCGGTGAACTGCATCTCGGCATTTTGATCGAGACGATGCGCCGTGAAGGTTACGAATTTGAAGTGAGCAAGCCGGAAGTCATCTATCGTCGTGACCCTGAGACGGGCGAAATGCTTGAACCTGTCGAAGAAGTTCATGTGGACGTTGCAGATGACCTCACGGGCGTCGTTGTGGAAATGCTTGGCGCTCGGCGCGGGCAAATGATTGACATCCGTTCCGAAAACGGCACGACCTATGTCAAGTACATTGTACCGACACGCGGTCTGCTCGGTTTCCGTGCCAAGCTGCTCACAGCGACGAGCGGCATGGGTACCATTCACAGCATTTTTCACAGCTATGAACCTGTTGCTGGCGCTATTCCGGGTCGGCAATTTGGCAGCCTCATTGCGTATGAAGCGGGTCCTTCGACCACCTACGCGATGGCAGACTTGCAGCAGCGCGGCACGTTCATCATTGAACCGGGTACGGAAGTCTATACCGGTATGGTCGTCGGTGAACATATTCGCCCCGAAGACCTAGCGATCAATGTGTGCAAGAGCAAGCATCTGACTGCTGTCCGTACCAAGAACTACGCGGACGACATCCGACTCCGCTCCATTCGTACCATGAGCCTTGATGATTACATCGAATTCATGGCGGAAGATGAACTGCTCGAAGTCACACCCGCCAGTTTGCGCTTACGCAAGCGTATTCTCAACAACGAACTGCGTATGCGTGATGTGAAAGCCCGTGAAAAGTTCATGGCAGACGCATAACCACCCCTAGCCCCTCCCCGAATTCAGGGAGGGGGAAAGCCAAATCATAAAACAAAAAAGGACGCTTGCGGGCGTCCTTTTGATTCCAACTAGCAATTACGCAGTTTCCTTAAGCGGGCGCGTCGTGATATAGATTGCGCCATCGCCTTCAAAACCTGCCAGTGTCAAAATACGGTGACGCTGGCGCTGTGCGTCCGCAAGATCGAGCCAGAAACTAAGGGCGCGTTTCTGACGGGATGCCAGAAAACTCAACGCCGCGAGGACGTGTGAACATCCATAGCCCCCGTTTTGCGCCCAAGGGCAGGTACAACGAGCGCGGATCGTTTCCTCAGCACCCGTTTCGATGCTGACGATATGATTCGCATACGGATTTGACCGACTGGTGACGACCAACGTGTTCGGCGCAATTTGCTTGACACGTAGGTTACGGCTGCGCGATTGCAGTTTCTTGATCTCTCTTGGGTGCATGTTTCAACCTCCGCTTGAGGCTGTATTTCGCTTCTTTTCTCCCTTATAGTATAGCACACTCGTTCTTTTTTGAGAAGGTGAAACGTTGAGGTTTTTAACATTCCCCCCACTTTTGCGGGGTCGTAAAAATTTACCTCACCCCCAACCCCTCTCCGAACGGAGAGGGAAGCAAACAGGGATCAGTTATGGGGTGATTGGGGTGAGTGCGCCTTCAATGACCGAACGGCTTTGCTCCAACCAAGGCGGCAGCATCAGGTGAGTGCCTAGCTCTGCAATAGGCTCATCCAGTGCGAAACCGGGATCAACCGTCGCCAGTTCGACGATATGCCCGTCAGGGTCATTGGTATAGATGCTCTTGAAGTAGATGCGATCCCGCACAGGCGAGACGCGATAGCCCGCCTGTAACAGCTTTTCCCGCCATTCGAGCTGCGACTCGGCATTTGGCACAGCAAGCGCGAAATGATGCGTTTGCCCGACCCCCATTTGAGCGCGACGCGCACGGGCGGGATTATGCTCGAAATAGGTAATCAGCGTTCCCGGTTTGCCCTCCCCCACACCCCAATACCAATGTGCCGAATCGGGGTCGTCAAAGTTCTTGGTGCGCTTGACCAATTGCATCCCTAACACGTCTGAATAGAATGCATTCGTTCGGTCAAGGTTGGAACTGATTGCGGAAATATGGTGCATCCCATTGTTGAGCGCCATCTCCGGTGTGATTTCTGGCACAGGTTCGCCCCAGATCGCCGCCTCGATTGCTGCCCGATCCCGATTGGCGATCTCCAGCGCTTCGGGCGGATTGAGAATTTGCGTGCCAAGTTTGTCCGGCGATTCGTCTACGGTGAAACCGGGAGTGCGCGTGGCAATCTCCAAGATCACGCCATCGGGATCGCGGAAATAGAGCGACTTAAAATAATTACGATCCAAGGGTCCCGTCACGGTGACGCCAAGATCGGTTAGGTGATGCTTCCACTTGAGCAACCCCTCATAGTCATTGACGGTCAGCGCGACATGATGCGTCCCGCCGATGCCGGGTTTGCCCTGTGGCGCGTTTGCCCACTCGAAAAATGTGATCGCTGTGCCGGGTTTGCCCGTTTCATCGCCAAAATACAGGTGATAGCTGCCGGGGTCATCAAAGTTGACCGTCTGCTTGACGAGGCGCAGACCAAGCACGCGGGTATAGAAATCAACGGTACGCTGTGCATTGGATGATACCAGCGTAATGTGATGCAGTCCGAGAATTGTCATTCGCCGTTACCCTTACAATGAGAAGGTTGGAACAGAATTACTACACCTTCGCTATAATAATTAGACGGCTATCTATTCTCACCTCTTACGACTTCGGTCATCACCCCGTGAATAAAAGCAATCTCATCGTGATTGATGGTATGCCCCATTTTCGGATACAGCCGTTTGATCACATCCCCGCCCATCGCTTTCACAACCGCCGCCGATTCTTCGACACGACTTTTCGGAATATGCGAATCGGTATCACTGCACCCGAAGAAGAAAATTGCATCATCGAACGATCCCGGCGGCTGAACTAGCTTATCGCCGATCAAACCGCCGCTTAAGGCGATCACCGCGCCGTAGCGTTTGGGATTGCGGACTGCCCATTCCGACACGAGGCACGCGCCTTGAGAAAACCCAAGCAGCATAATTTGTTGTGTGACAAAGCCTTGCGCTAACACTTGATCGACTAATCCGGTTATCACTGCTAGGGCTGATGACAGGTAGGGTTCGTTGCGTTCGACTGGTTCCATAAATGGATAGGGATACCATGTGCCGCCCGCCGCTTGAGGCGCGATAAAGGCGAAATCTGGTTCTTCGATCTCTGGCACAAGCGAGAGAATGCTTTCGGCATTTGCGCCCCGCCCATGAATCATGATCATGACAGCTTTGGCGGCGTCGAGCGGTTTGCCGGCTGCTAATACGGGTTGTCCCTGATGCAACGGAGTACTCATCGTTTGCTCTCTCTGTCTAAGAATCGACTGAGGTCACGCAGAGGTCCGCGCAGAAACGCCCCGATCATGAGGGTCGGCGTCATCACGCGGTCTGCGTCTATTTGCCGCGTGAGCATCATGCCGAATCGCTCCATCGTCAAGGGGTCTTGTACAAGCCAACGCATGGGTGTGATCGCCCACGCAGGCGTTTTCGCATACAGACTGCCGCGCACACGCTCCAATGTTGAGCCGTACATGGCGAAGGTTTCGCGGCGTACTGCTGCATCATAGGCGGCTAACGCCTCACCCCACAATGTGTCGCCGCGCTGCCAATCAAAGACAGCGCCCGCCAGCATCTTCGCAGAGAAAACAGCGTCGTAGATGCCCTGCCCGTCAATGGGGTCTTTCTGATGATAGGCATCGCCCACCAGCGCCCAGCCTGTTCCGCCGGGTTGACGGTACATATTGCCGACCCGTCGCATCCCGCGCACATCGGTGATGCGCTCCGCGTTTGCGATGACTTCCGCCAAAAAGGGGTATTTGCGGATCAAACCTTCGTAGAATTCGCTCACCTTGCCGGGTTCGGGGTTAAGCAATTCGGCTTGCCCTTCAACAGCGATCACGGTGGTGTCGTCGGCGCTGTCCATGATGAGATAGCCGATGCCAAAGTCTTGACCAAATGCCAGCGCGGTAGGTTCGGAGGACTTTTTGACGCCCTTCCAGTAGGCATAGTAAATCGAGGTGGGATACTGCTCATTGATGTCATATTCCGCCGCGCCTACTTTGCGGGCGATAAGGCTAAACCGTCCGTCCGCACCGATCACGAGATCAGCCGTGATGTGCGTTCCGTCACCGAGAACCACGCCGATCACACGATGGTTGTCCCACAGCACATCCGTGACAGACACGCCTTGCCGTCCCTCAACGTGACGGAGCGCGTTTTCCCACAGCGCATGATCAAAGCGGGCGCGGTCAATGGCATAGGCGTAGTCACGTCCATCCAGTGAGGGAATACGCAGTTCGGTTTGCATCCCTTTGCTGGCGTTAACCATGCGACGGATTTTCGGCGTATTGCAGGCATAGGCGGACTCGTCCGCGCCGATTTCATCTAACAACCGCATCGTTGAAGCGTAGATAATCGGGCTAGATGCGCCGGGTACGCTCGGCATTTTCGAGCGTTCTAACAGCAAAACGCGCAAACCTGCTTGTCCCAAACGCGCCGCCAGTGTTGCCCCTGCCGGACGCCCGCCCACGATGATCACATCGTAATCACTCATTCAAAATGCCTCATCAAACTCATTTGCATGTTCATTATGGATGTTGTGAAGGCGATCCCCTCAACTCCTTAAGGGGATTCTTAGGATAGCGTCAGAACAGGATGATCTGTGCTATCCTTCGCTTGTTTTTTGAATGGGAGTTTACACGATGAAAAAATTACTACTACTTGGATTACTGCTCATATTAGGCATTGCGCCTGTCGCCGCGCAAGAAGATCAGCCCGCCTCTCAAACTCACTGGTGGAATGATCGGGTGTTTTACGAATTGTTTGTGCGGAGTTTCTATGACAGTGACGGCGACGGGATTGGTGATTTGCAGGGCGTGATTCAGAAATTGGATTACCTAAACGACGGCGACCCCAACACCACAACCGATCTCGGCGTCACGGGACTCTGGCTCATGCCGATCATGCAATCACCGAGCTATCACGGTTACGACGTGACCGACTATCGCACGATTGAGGAAGATTACGGCACAAACGAGGATTTCCGTCAGTTGATGGAAGCGGCACACGCACGCGGTATCGCCGTGATCATCGACTTTGTAGCAAATCACACGTCAAGTCAGCACCCCTGGTTTCTCGCCTCTGACGATGATGATCCCGCCTATAAGGATTGGTATTTGTGGTCAGCCACCGACCCCAACTATAACGGTCCGTGGAATCAAGAGGTCTGGCATCGTGCGGGAAACGAATATTATTACGGCATTTTCTGGAGCGGGATGCCCGACTTAAACTATACCAACCCCGAAGTCACCGATGAAATGTATGACAGCGCCCGTTTTTGGCTCGAAGACATGGGCGCGGACGGCTTCCGCGTGGATGCGCTGCGACACATCGTTGAAGAGGGACGCATACAAGCAGACACTCCCTCAACGATTGAATGGTCAGCCGACTTTAATGATTACATCACGTCGATTAGCCCGAACTCGCTGATGGTGGGCGAAGTGTGGACGACCAGCTATATCGCGGCGCAGTTTCTTGAAGCGGGGAGCGCCGATCTCGTGTTTGAGTTTGATTTCGCGTCGGCAATGGTAGCGAGTGCTGCGGCAGGATCGCGCAATGCTGTCGAATCGCTGGCAAATCGCGTCAATGATCTGTATCCCAACGGACAGTATGCCGCCTTCTTGACCAATCACGATCAAAACCGCGTGATGAATGAACTGCGCGGCAACATTGGACGCGCACAGGTCGCCGCGAGTCTGCTGCTGACCAATCGTGGTGTGCCGTTCCTGTACTACGGTGAGGAAATCGGCATGGTTGGCGCAAAACCCGATGAACGAATCCGAACGCCGATGCAGTGGGATGCAACCGAAGCGACAGCAGGATTCACGGTGGCTCGCCGCCCGTGGGAAGCCTTGCAAAACGACTATGCTGAGGTCAATGTCGCCGCGCTCACCGATGATCCCGACTCGCTGCTCAGTACCTACCGCGATTTGATCCACTTGCGGAACGCCCATATCGCGCTGCGGCAGGGAGATTACATTCCAGTCGAATCGAGTTCGCGCAGCGTATACAGTTTCATTCGCCAGCACGCCGATTCTGACGAAACGCTGCTCGTGGTGATCAATTTGGATGATGAAGCGATCAGCGATTATACGCTCACGCTGGAAGAAGGCACCTTCAGAGATGTGACCGATGAGATGATTTATGGAGAAGGCGACGCTGCCGGACTCATCGTCAATGCGGCGGGCGGGTTTGACGACTATACGCCGCTGCCACAGCTTGCGCCTTTCAGCACGACAATAATTCGACTAGCCGACTCAGATTAGGGCATATACAATGGCACGGCTTATCTAATGAGGAGAGTAATACACATGAAGAACGTGTTTCGTTTGGCGCTGACTGCCCTGTTTATCAGCGCCATGATCGTCGGCACGGCGTCTGCTCAAGAAGCAGACGCGCAAACCCCGACGGAAATTTGCGACGCGGCGACCCCCGCCACCGACCCCGCCACCCGTGAGTTCACCGAAGCGGGTCAAGTTCTTGAAGCGGGGGTCGATTACCGCGCTGTTTTCTGCACAACAGCGGGCGCGGTTTACATTGATTTGCTAGAAGGCGCTGCCCCGATCACGGTCAACAATTTTGTATTCTTGAGTGAACAGGGTTACTACAATAACACGACCTTCCACCGCGTGATCCCTGATTTCATGGCACAGGGTGGCGACCCGACAGCGACAGGTTCAGGCGGTCCCGGCTATGCATTTCAGGACGAATTCGCGGGCTACCTGACGTTTGATCGTCCGGGTTGGCTGGCAATGGCGAATGCGGGTGCTGGCACGAACGGATCGCAGTTCTTTATTACCACCGTCCCAACTGAACATCTGAATTTCCGTCATACAATTTTCGGGGAAGTGCTGGAAGGTCAAGAAACCGTAACGGCGGTTGAAGTCCGCGACCCCGCAACGGCAACCACCCCCGGTACCCTGTTGAATACAGTTGTGATCGTCACCGACCCGGCAATCGTTGAGACAACCTACGTCTCACCAGAACCCGCGACCCAAGAAGAAGTGAGCGCACAGGTCGATGCCCTACGCGCCCAACTCCCCCCAACGCTGCTGGTGGACGAAACGACCACTGGCACATTCACGGCGGAACAAGTCGTAGAGACAGCGCCTGAGACGCTGCGCGGTGAGTACGCCGACTTCCTCAGCACGCACAACTTTGAATACCGCGTGTCGAACCGGATCACCAATGCCAGTTGTGACGGCAGTAGTCTCCCGTTCTGGGCGATTGGCTATGCGCTGGATCGGTTTGCCACATCGGAAGATGCACGAGCGGCGCTATCCGACGGCTTCCTAGCACAGTTAGCAGCGGAAAACGGATTCACCGCCGTAGAATCCAGCAGCGTAACCCGCACTATCTATACGCAAAATCGCAACGTTTGCGAAGTTGATTCCATTGACGCGATCATGTATAGACAGCAAGGGCATTTCATCGTTACAGCGCGGGCGACTTTCCCCGCGTCAACCGATGTACCCGTTGAAACGTGGCTTTCTGAGCGCGTTGATATTACGACCTACCAGCAAATTTTCGCGGATACGCTGCGCCGCGAACTGCGTTAACACCTACAAATGACCGTGTGGGCGGGGCTTGCCTCGCCCCTACGATGTTTGAACGACTCCGCTGTTGTCTCGCAAGGCGGCGATTAGGGCATAAATCGACTCGTATTCGGTCAACACACCTGCATAGTGCAGACGAAAACGGGTTGAATCAGTTTGCGTGATGATTTCGACTCGATCTACGGCGGAATCGACCACTTCAAATCCTCCTCGTTCCAGCGCCCGCGCTGTCCATAAGCGAGTGACGCCATCCCCTGATAAACAAATCGGCGTTCGCTGTGGACGCTGCACATGAAACGCGCCCTCGCTGATATTGAAAGACACGCCCTCGCTTTGAAAAGCAGATGCAAACGCGCCGCTCAACACAAGGTCTTCGGGTGCGCCATCCGTGAGCGTTCCGTTGGCAAGCAACCACACACGATCTGCTGTACGCAGCGCCAGATCAAGGTCGTGCGTAGACAGAAGAATCGCACGCCCGCTCTCCCGCGCTAGATCACGCAGCAAAAACATGATTTCGGCGCGACGGGGTAAATCCAGAAACGCGGTAGGCTCATCAAGGATCATCAAGGCAGGTTCTTGCGCCAATGCCCGCGCAATCATGACCTTTTGACGTTCGCCGTCACTCAATTCACTGACGGGACGATATGTCAGTTCGGAAGCACCGACGGACTCGATTGCGCGATTGACGGCTCGTTTGTCTTCGGGCTGCAAACGGCTCATCCAGTCGGTATAGGGGTAACGCCCCAACGCTACCAGATCGTGGACACTGAGCATCCCCACGTCTGCACGTTCGGTCAAGACGACACCGAGACGCCGTGCAAGCGCACGCGCATCTAAACGGCGAACATCATCCCCATTGAGCAGCACGCGCCCATTGAGAGGCGGTTGCATCCCCGCAAGCGTGCGAATGAGCGTGGATTTACCCGCGCCGTTTTGTCCTAACAGGCATACGAGTTCACCTGCTTGCAGAGTCAGGTTGAGACGTGATGCAATAGTCTTTTTCGTATAGCCTATGGATAAATCGTGCGTTTCGAGGATCATGCGCTGAACGACTCTCTTAGGTTGCGCCGCGACAGAATCACCCACACGACAACGGGAGCGCCGATCAAGGCGGTGATGGCGTTCAGCGGCAGGATCACTTGTCCGCCGGGAACTTGGGCGATCATGTCCGCGATCAACGCCAGACTCGCGCCCATCAAGGCGGCGGCGGGAAGCGCGACACGATGATCGGACGTGCGAAGCAAAATACGGCATAAATGCGGGACTGCTACCCCTAAAAAGCCGATGGGTCCGCAGAAGGCTGTCACCACACCCGCGAGAATGGACGAGGCGGCTAGAATGCCGATTCGCGCACGGCGAACATCAACACCCATGCTTCGGGCATAGGTTTCGCCCAACAGGAACGCATTGAGCGGCTTGGCGACCCAATACGCGGTGAGCAAGCCGATCAGGATTACCGCGCTGAACAAAGGCATTTGACTCCATGTCACGCCGCCAAACGTGCCGAATGTCCAATTGATATACGTCTGGATACGATCAGGAATGCTGAAATGGATCAAGATGCTCACAAGCGATCCTGTCATGTAGCCGATCATCAAACCCAAGATCAGCAGGGTCATGGTATGCCGAACGCGCCGCGCAATGATCGCTATGACCGCCATCACTGCCGCCGCGCCAATGCTCGCTGCGGTGATCAAGCCAACATCACCGACAAGCGTCAGCCCCGAAAACAAGCTGACTCCGGCTGAGGCAGTCACCAGCACGACTAGCGCCACGCCTAAACTCGCGCCGGAACTGATGCCCAGCACATAGGGATCGGCTAGCGGGTTGCGAAATAGTGTTTGCATGAGCAAGCCGCTCACGGAAAGCGCCGCGCCCGCCAGCGCCGCTGTTATCGCTTTGGGCAAGCGGAAATTCATAACAATCGTAGTCCATGACGCCCGCGCCCCTTCCCCGCCCATGAGGATGGTCACAATATTGTTTAGCGGAATACTGACCGAACCAAGCGCGAGGCTGGCGGCAAATGCCGCCACCAACCCCATGCTTAACGCGATCAACACGGTGCGCCGCCGTGACCAAACTCCGGCGCTATACGGACGTTCCAGTGTGATTTCGCCCATCGTTACTGCAACTGTTGATAGAAATACAGTTCATGGTCGGGCAAAAGTTCGGGGTGCAGAATAGCAACCAAATCCGCTAGTACGAGGTCAGGACGTGCTGCACCTAATTCGCCTGCATCATTGCCGCCCAACGGAGTCACGCGGGCGATGTTGTTGTAGGCCTGCCCGTTTTCAAACGCGGCAAACTCGGCGTAACGTTCATCTTCTGCCAGACCATCAGCAAGGGTGAACCAGAAATTCGGGTTGAGCCATACATCAGCGTTTTGAGCCGTATCCAGCACGGATTCAAACGAGAGCGCCAAACCACCCGTTGATGTGTCGTTATCCCATACATACGCGCCGCCCGCATCCTCGATCAACTGTGCGGCATAGCTTCGTCCGCCCGATGCGTACCATGTATCGCCAAACATGGCGTTGACCATGACCGAAGGGCGTGTCTCGACATCGGCTGTCAGCGCGGCGAGGTCGTTATAGTTCGTGACCACTTCGTCAAAGAACGCATTGGCGTCCCCTTCGAGGTTGTAAAACGCTGCAATAAACTTGACCCATTCGGCACGCCCTAACGGAGTCGTGTCGTTGAAGTCACCGATGAGGGCAACCGGAATTCCGGCGGCGGTCAAAACGGGATGAGCATCATAATCGGAACTGCCAATGCCATAGGTCAAGACCACATCAGGATCAAGGTCAAGCACCTGTTCCACATTGACCATTGAACTGCCGCCCACTTCAACAAGTTCGCCCGCGTCGATGAGTTCACGTACTTCGGGGCTATAGGCATAATCGAATTCATCCAGAGCGACGAGCGTATCCAATACGTCCAGTTCGACCAATGCGGGTAAATAGGTGGTGGACATGCTGATCACGCTGGTGATTGGCACTTCAATCACGGCGTCAAAGGTCGCTGTTTCGGGTGCGGGTGTGCCACATTGCACGAGTGCATAGGTGAAGGGGGTTTCCGCGCCAACCCAAGGAGTCGTCACCGTGATCACCTTGTAGTTGTTGAAATACTCGATGTTGTAACCTTCAGAGTATTCAATCTCTGATTGCTCAGGGAAATAATCGACGGATGCATCAAATGTGGTGACACAGCCTTCAGTGACGTTCTCCGCGTTTTGCGCGAACACGGCGCCGCCGAAAAGCAACCCAAAAACTAGCCCGATGAACAGAAGTCGTGTTGCAAAAACTTTCATGGTGGTACTCCCCTATGAGTGGATAAAACTTCGATCAAAGGGGGTTGAATGAATGAGGATCAAAAATCCCGCCAATGGCGGGAGGAATCGACGACATCCCCGTTCCCCCTTTTCTGCGAAGGTGGATCACGAGTAGGAACGAGGCGGGTAATCGG
>JBBQRJ010000012.1:0-25080 GCA_038214955.1 Aggregatilineales bacterium
ATTGCTCGTCCCCGTTTTCGCGCCGACCAAACCGGGATAGCCTTCAATCGTCAAACCGGAATTCAAGCCAAAAATGTCAGCGCGGGCGTTGTTATCACTCAAGATATTTTGCATGATGTAAGCGACTTGCGGCTGAATCACCTGACCGGGCTGTGCGCGAGGGGGCAGCGGAATCTGTTCGCCATCTGCCGCCGTGATCTGCGTGATGGCGTACAGCGGCACGCGCATTCCCGTGTTCGCCAGCGTGCCATAGGCTTGCATCATGTCGTACAAACGAACTTCATTCGCGCCTAACGCACTCGCTAGGCTGAACTCGGCTTCATCCAGAAAACGCAGCCCCATGCGGTCAGCCACATTCACGAAACCTTCCGCGCCGAGGAAAGACATCGTCTTGACGGCAGGGATGTTCAGGCTGTTTTGCAGAGCATAGCGCACCGCTTCGGGACCCCGAAAGCGTCCATCAAAGTTGCGAGGCTCATACGCCGGGTTCTCGTAGCGCGTCGGCACATCCCACAAAATCGTTGCGGGCGTGAAATACTGATGCGTCCCGTCACGGTCAATACCTTCCAACGCCCCCGTATACACAATTGGTTTGATCGATGAACCGGGCTGCTGCCACGTAAAGACGTTATTCACCTGCCCGTCAATCGAGTCGTCGCGGAAATTGGGACTGCCGATCATGGCGCGAATCGACCCGTCACGCGGGTCAGTCACCATAATTGCGCCTGTGTTCATCCCTGTAAAAGCGTTTTGCTGAATCTGGTTGACGAGCGCCGTTTGTGCGGCATCCTGCACACGCGGATCAATGGTTGTGCGAATGGTGAAGCCGCGCCGGAACATTTCGTCTGTGCCGAAATTCTGCTCCACGAGCGTTTGAATATAGTTGACGAAATGCGGGTAACGCACCTGAAACGTGCGCGGCGTGTAGTTCGCCGCTTCGACGCGGGCTTTGTCCAACACCACCTGCCCAGAGCGCAAATCCTGTTCGGTCACGCAGAAGGGCGTTGCGTTGTAAGGCGCGTGCTGGAACTGCAAACAGCCGACTGCCGCCATACGTCCTAGCACAATGTTCATGCGCTCAAAGGCTGCCCCACGATTGATCACGGGGTCATAACGGGCGGGCGCTTGGAGCAGACCTGCCAGCAGCGCCGCTTCGGGCAAGTTGAGATCGCTGGCGCTGTGGTGGAAATAGAACTGTGAGGCGGCTTCCACACCATAGGACTGGTTGCCGAAGAAAAATTCATTCATGTACAGTTCAAGGATGAAATTTTTGTCGTAGCGACGGGCAATTTCAGCGGCAATGATGATCTCTTGCAGCTTGCGATCCGCTGAAACGGTGGTGTCTTGCAGAATCAGGCTGCGGGCGATCTGTTGGGTGATCGTGCTGGCGCCAGATTGAATATCGCCAGCGGTGATGTTTTGGACAAACGCACGCCCAATGGCAATGGCATCCCAACCGGGATCATCGAAGAAGCGTTCGTTTTCAGTCGAAATGATTGCGTGGATCAATTCAGGCGCGATGTCCGCTAGGTCAATGCGATCACGAGCGCCGCCGCTGCGATCTGTCAGTTCGGCAACCGTGCTGCCGTCCGCCGCGAGGATGCGTGCCGTCTGGAACTGCGGCGTGTAACTCGCCAGCGCCGCAATTTCGTCTTGCCAGGGGCTGGCGAGGTTGTTGTAATACAGCACGCCGCCAATAATCACCCCCGCAAGCAGCAGGAACACAATGCCGATCAATACCGCCGCGATCAACACGCCTGTTGTCAGCGTGCGGCGCTGCTGATTTTCCTGTGCCTTGCGAATCACTTCTGACGGTGATGTGGGGGAATAGGCGGGCGGTGCATCGGCGACTTGCGCCGGACTTTGAACGTAGTTGTAACCCGCATCATAGCCCGCCGCGACTGCCGGATTTGCGATGGTCGCCTCACTAAAGGGTTGCAGCGGCACAGTGGCTTCGGTGTACGGGTTACGCGGCACCGTTGCCTGTGACGCGGGATCATTCATGAAGACTGCACCCGTCCCCGGAATGGTGTAATCGGGGTCGGTCATCGGAACGCGGCGCGGGATAAAACCTTCATCGGTGATCGGCGTCGTCGGCACGGTACGATCCCCAATTTCTTGATCAATCGGGGCAGGCGTGTATCCCTGTGAGGCTTGAGACACCAGCACAGCGGGAACCGCCGCTACCCATTGACCATTTTCGTAGCGATACCATGTGTCTGTTTCGACACCGAGCATCCACCACACTTGATTTTCGTCCAATACCATTTGACTGCGAAGTTCGGCTTGCAGTTGATCGCGGGATAGCTGCCCTGCCCGATACTGCTCACGCAAGCGGCGCACGTTCGTTTCGGCGGTACGATAGCGAGTCGCTAATTCCTGCTGCTCTGCCGAAAGCGCGGGTGAGGCGCTCGTACCCGGCGTGGGAATTGCGCCACCGCTCATCAATTCAGCGACACGGCGACGGGCGATCTCTGCCGGATCATCAGCGGCGGGGGTGACGGGCTGCTGTTCGACAGGCTGCTGCGAGGCGACAACCACCTCGACAGGTTCGAGTTCGGCGTCTTGCTGCGCTTGCAGTTCAGCGAGGGCGCGGCGGGCATACTCACCGGGGTCGTTGATCTGTGCGGGTTGCGCGGGTTCTTGCACGGCGGGCTGCGGACCCGTTGGCGTTTTGTCCGCGAGGCTTGCCAGCGCGATCAGTTCGCTCATGCTGAACGTTTCATCGTCCGCCCCGTCGTCATCCTCAATCACCGTTGAGTCAGAAACGGCGGCGACAATACCCGTATCGTCGAAGGGCAGCACATCGGTGACTTCAATGGGCTGATCGCTTTCCTCGCTTATGACTGGAGTCGGTTTGACTGCAACCGGCGCGGGTTTATAAGTTGTTTCTTCAGGGCGTGGTTTTTGCCAGACGCTTTCCCCCATAGACACAGGCGGAGTACGCCAACTGGTCGGCGCGGTGGTTGTGGCACGAGTTGGAGCGTTTTCCGCTTTTCGCAGCGGCGTTCTTCCCGTTTGATCAGTCGGTCTTTTCCAACCGTTGCCCGGTTGGTCGTCTGATCGTTTCCATGCGCCCCCGCTTTGCGGTTCGTCAGCTTTGAAGTAGAAAAGGCGATCCACCATCACCCCACCCTTTAATCATTATAGGTTTGAATAGTCTAACGCGGATTATAGCGCAAAACGCCATATCACGCAGGGTGGGTGGCAAGAGGTTTTAAACGAGGTTGGACAGCCTTGCCTTGTCCTCGTTAGGACAAGGGGACGTACACGAGGGTTGGTCTAGCGATTCCACCAGAAGGTATCGCGTCCTTCAACGCCCACAGTCACGGGGCGGTCTGCACAGCATTCCATTTGATCGAGCATGTTGTTGATTTTGAGGGTCTTATCCGGGTCGAGTCCCGCATCCCGAATCGCCGCCTCAATCGCATCGGCAACACGCGGGTCTTTCAACTGAATCGTGTCTTCGTCGTCAAAGAAGGCGTCGTTTTGTGCGATTGGTTTTTCGGGTGTGATGCCATCAAGCGACACAATGATCACGCTTACGTTGTCTTCGCCGCCGCGCTCGTTCGCCAGCGCGATCAGCTTATCGCTGGCGCTGTCAGGGTCGGTTGCGTCCGAGACAATCCACGCGATCTCGCCGGGTTTGACATGACGTGTCAAGCCATCAGAACATAATACGAGGCGATCCCCTGCTCGAAGATGCGCCTCATAAATATCAACTTCTACGTCTTCATGCTGCCCAAGCGCACGATACAATACGTTCCGCATAGGGTGTTCGCTGGCTTGCTCAGGCGTGAGATGCCCGGCGGCGACTAACGCCTCTACGAACGTGTGATCTGCCGTGATCTGCGTAATGCGGCGCGATCCGCTGTCCACTAGATAAGCGCGACTGTCGCCCACATGCGCGACAATGGCATTGGTGCTGCGTACCAGTGCCAGCGTGATCGTCGTCCCCATACCGCGCATTTCGGGGTTGGCGGTTGCACGCTTGACAATGTTCATATTCGCCACACGAATCGAGTCGCACAGCTTTTCCACGATCATGTCATCATTGAGGGCTTGCAGGGGGTCATCCTTTGCGGGGACGACAATTTCCTGTTGAACAGCCTCCACCGCGATTCGGCTGGCTTCTTCACCTGCGACTGCCCCGCCCATACCATCTGCGACTACGGCGAGAACATAGTCGTCGTTTGCCCACAGCTGTACGGTATCTTCATTGTTTTCCCGCACTTGACCAATGCTTGTGCGGGCGCTGCTGCGAAGCCGAATTTCGCTGTCCGAACTAGCCATTCAAGACTCCCGACCTGTCTGTTTATCTTATTCTACTCAAGGCAGGGAACTGGACAAGCACCCTATCACAATTGTGATACTTGTCGTTCCTCTGTTTAAACGTTTACGTATTAACAGTATACAACAATGATCAACTGTCAACGTGTAGACAACTTTAAGACAATTCAAGTCTACCACGCCTTTTGAATTTTTGTGAAATGCTTAGAAAATCTTTCCCCTGTCCGCTGGTGTGCATGAATGGTAGAGTCGATAGAAAATGTCGCTGGAATGTAATGCATGACTCAACTGGCTGATCTCTACCGGATCGACAATTTCATAGATACGTTTGCACTAGGGCATTATGCCCGCGTGCTGTATGCACACGATAAGCGTAAGGATCGCGTTGTGGCGCTTAAAGTCATGCGCCCTGAACATCTTGCGCCCGAAGATGATCCGCGTTGGGAATATCGCGCCTTTGCCAACGAATCTGACCTGCTGACCAAACTGGCAGACAGCCCGCATGTCGTCAAGCTGTATGACTGCGGCTATCTCAGCGCCCGCAGCGAAGCGCCGATCAGTGGGGAGATCGAATCGTTTGGCACAGATACGGCGGCGTTTTCACGCGAACTGGCGACGTTCTCTGAACGGGGATGGCGTCCCTACCTTGCGTTGGAACATATCCCGCGTTCAAGTAACCTGTATTATCAAATGCGACCCGACAAGCAGGGTTTACGCTTGCGTTTGCCCACCGAAGAAGGCTTGGCGCTGGCGCTGCAATTTGCCGAGATGCTCAAACTGGCGCACAGCCGGAATATCGTCTACATGGATCACAAACTGGAACACGTCTATTGGGACGGAATCCATTTGCGCGTGATTGACTTCAACAGTTCGCGCTTGCTCGAAAAAGGGCGCGACAACAGTCAATTGCTCCGACAGGATGTGCATAACCTGTGCGTGGGTATCCTCTATTCGATGTTCACGGGACTGTCACCCCAAAAGACGGCGCTCCGCCCTCAACCCGGCGCATTGAGCGAAGTCGAGGCACGCTATCAGGACATTAACTCGCTGGAGTTTGGGGTTGAGCCATCGCTGAGTCAAACGTTACAAGAACTGCTCCAGCGCGGCGCGGCGGTTCAGCTAGAGCGCGTAGATGATTTCATTGATGGGCTGCGAAACGTAGGAACAGTTCACGGGTGGGATTTCCCGAACTACACCACCGAACCGATCAGCCGGGAAGCGCGTTCACAAATGCGGGCGGGGATCAGTCGCATTCGGCGCGGGCAAGATTATCTGCGTGAAGCGCGGGATTTATTCCGTGAAGCGGCAATTCAAGATGGAATCCCCGACGATCTAGAGGCGGAACTTCGGCGGCTGGTCAAGTCGGTCAATGAGATGCTGCAAAATCGCGTGATTCCGTAAACGTCAATTTAAAAGACTGCTACCAAATGGTTGGCAGCAACCTTTTCTGTAGGAGATTTACTGGGGGGTTTCAGCTTCAGGTTGTTTTTCAGCTTCTTCCTGCTCATGAATTTCCTGCTTCTCAGCAGGAGTTTCGTGTTTCCATTCCAGAATTTCTTCGTGCTTCTCTTCTGCCTGATCTTTGAGTTTTTCGATATTCTTAGGGTCTTTATCTGGCATATTGAACAATCCTTTGCTTATCTTTAAGTTCCGGTTCGTAACGATAATGCGTTGATTATTTGCCTCAGGCGCTTTGAGTTCTCTACGCTGTAGACAGATTTGCCTTACATTATACATTACAAATCCTAAATGTCATAATCGATTCCTGGTTAGGGAAGTTAGACTCGTTTCTATTCCGCTGAGGTCAATTCAACTGCTCGTCCGTCCGGGTCTTGCACGACGGCACGGCGTCCCCAACATTCATCGTAGGGTGGGGTAATAATAACAGCACCGAGCGACTCAAGGACGCTTACAATGCGTTCTACGTTGCTTGCCTCAACGCCGATCGGGGTTGCACCCGCTTCATGCTGTTCTGGGGCAGTACCGGGTTTACTTTGATCTTAGTCCTTTGGCGGGTGCCAACCCACTGAAACCCAAAGTCGTCTCACCCGTATCACTCTTTTATTGTCGCTAAGATGGAGAGCAGCCACAGTAACTCTCCCAACAGGAGTCAATCCAATTACTAAAGAACCATCAGCACTCCACTGAAAATGCTCAAACCACTGCTGTGTACGTGGATTGAATAGTTTTAGCTTCTCTCCTGTGTGCAGGTCAACACCTGTTGTTTTGTCAGACTTTCGCCTATTACACACAGAGCAAGCAAGCCACAAATTCGACTCGTCATCAGTTCCACCTTTTGCCGTCGGGATAATGTGATCAATCTCTAAGGGGGTCATCAAAAGGTGTTGCGGACTCAAACAGTAACCACAACGATTGCGGGCAGCCTTATGAACACGACGTTCGACTTCAACAGGAATATATGAGCTTGGCACAGTTACTCTTGATCGAGTCGTGGGCGCAGACCACGTTCAACCGCAACTTTAATAGCTTGTGCTTTGCGTAGCAAACCCTCCTCATAAATTTCCATTAACTCATCTAAATGGATATGTTCCTCATCGGTGAGTGTACCGTTGCTGTTCCCATGCAACAGTTCACTGAGTTCTGCTTGCTGATCTTCTGGCAGCATTCCATACGACAATGCTAAAACTGTCTCATCTGGCAGCCATTCAATTGGCAGTTCTTTAGCTCCATGTGCCAATAACTCCGTTAAGACATCCTCAAGGCGGCGATTTGTCCGTACCGCGACTCCTCTAGCAAGGTTGGCGATCTCCTCAGAGATTTCCAATGTGACAAGGCTGCTCATTTGATCTCTCCTCACTCTTATACTCGGATTATAGCCTCACCTTACGCAGATCGTTATTTCTGACCCCACCCCCGACCCCTCCCCGAATTCGAGGAGGGGAGCAAGCAGACTCCCGTTTGCACCCTCCCCTGAATTCGGGGGAGGGAGGCGAGCGCAGCGAGCGGGGTGGGGGTCAAACTGACACCCTGCGTAAGGTGAGTTGATAACCCTCCCAATTGAACTCTCTGGTTCTATAATAAGTTCAGAAATACATGCTATACTGAATTAAATCTCATGACTGCCTCGCTGCCCCACCTTTTTGAGAGAGTATCGCAGCATGTTTGAACGTGGACGCCAAGTCGGTAGTTTCATCATTGATCAACGCATTGCACGGGGCGGTACGGGTGAGATATACCTTGCGTTTCAGGCGTCTATGAAACGACAGGTGGCACTTAAAATAGTGCCAGTCGATGAACGAATGCCAGACCGACGCGATACCTACCAGCGATTTACCCGTGAAGCTGATGTCGTTGCTAAACTGGAGCATCCTCACATTGTCCCGCTGCACGATTACGGCGTGTGGCAAGACGAATTTGCATTCCTCGCCATGCGCTATATGCGCGGTGGTTCACTGGAGGACTTGATCAAGCTGGAAGGCAGGCTGCCGCTGGATAAGGCGATCAAGTTGTTCGGGCAGGTTGCGTTGGCGCTCGATTATGCCCATCAACAGCACATTGTTCACCGCGACATTAAGCCAAGCAACATTTTGTTGGATGAGTTTGGCAATGCCTACCTGACCGATTTCGGCTTGGCGAAATTGATGGAAATGTCGCTGGGGTGGACGGAAGTCGGGACACTGGTCGGCACGCCGATCTACGCCTCGCCGGAACAAATCCGCGACAGTGATGCGTTGGATCACCGAACAGACTTATACTCGTTCGGTGTCGTGGTGTATCACGCATTAGCGGGACGCCCCCCATTTGAGATGGACGAGCGCGGCTTAATGGCGCTTATCCGCCGGCAGGTCAGCGATGTGCCGCCCTCGGCAAGTACATTTAACCCGAACCTGAGCAGCGAAATAGATCGTATTCTGACGAAAATGATCGAAAAAGAACCCGAAAAACGTTATGCCAGCGCGGGTGACATGGTGCGTGCATTGGCACAGGCAGCGAATGTCCCCCTGCCCGATACATTTCTCAGCCAACCGTTGCTACCCGAACCACAGCAACAATCGAAGTGGTTTACCCCCTCACAGATCACCGTGTTTGTGTTTGTGATGTTGTTTGTAGCAATTAGCACGGTGGGTATCTTATCATTTATTCAAGCCCGGTCTGCCCCTCAAAGCACACAGTACAACCTCATACCTAACATTATTGGTTCAATACGGGATACCGAACCCAGTGCCTCAGAAGCGTCGCTGGCGCGGGAACGTGTCGGCGTAAATGGTTTTATCGGCTATATCGCCTGTACGATGGAAACCGAACTGACGACATTTTTGGCGCGTGCAATGGGCGATGTCGCCCAAGAGTATGGCTTGCAATACGAAGTCATCAACAGCAATATGGACAGCTATTTGCAATCTACGCAAATCGAAAACGCACGACTTCAAGGCGCAAAGGCGCTGATTGTCTGCCAGTTGGATTCACAGCTTCTTGCGCCTACTCTGCAAAGTGCCGCTGACGATGGCGTCATTTTGGGATTTAACTCGCCGCCGCTCATTGATGATGGCGTTGTTGTCGGGTTAGACAATACTGAATTAGGACGGCGACTCGGACAGCAGGCGGGCGAATATATCCGCGATGTGCTTGGCGGACAGGCGCGGGTCATGGTCTTAAACTTGCCCGGTTCTGTGTCTTCTATGCTTCGCGCCGAAGCGATGGAAGCGGCAATGTTAGCGGTTTCTCCCGAAGCAGAGATCGTCGGGCGCTATCGGGGTGTCACCCGTGAAAATGGGCGTGATGCGGCGCTTTCCCTGCTGAATGCTGACAATCCCTTTGATGTGGTCCTTTCGGTCAACGATGCCGCCGCTTTGGGCGTGATTTCAGTATTAGAAGAACGCGATTATCCACCGGATTCGGTGGCAATTTTTAGCGTCAATGGCGAAGCACTTGCGCGACAGTATGTCCGTCGTGGGGAGTATATGCAGGCGACGATTGCCTTTGACCGCGAACAGTGGGCGCGGTCAACCATGCAAGCCGTGATCAAGATGTTGGGGGGCGGCACGCTGCCACGTACTATTCTTGTCACCTCTGGCGAATTGATCACCCGTGAAACACAAGCGCCGTAAGGGAACGCGATGGAACTACCAGCGATTCAGGATTTTGACATCACAAGTGATGGTCGTGCCTATTTGGTACTGCGCTATATGCGCGGTGGTTCATTGGCGGATCGTCTCAAACGAGGGTCGCTCACATTCCCGCAAATTCAGCGCATTTTTACCCAGATTGCGGCGGCGCTTGATTATGCTCACAGCAAGGGCGTCATTCACCGCGACATCAAGCCTGTTTCGGTAGAAACGGGGCGCATGTTGGGCGAAACGGCGGGCAGCATTGCTACTCGTAATTTTGGCGGACGAGCGCGGGCAGTCGTCCTCTATTACGGGCAAACACCCGGTACGTTGGAAATTCGCACGGCGATGCAAACTGCGCTGCTCGAAACTGCACCCGACGTTGAGATCGTGGCAGAATACTCTGTCGTATGGGAAAATGACATTTTCGGCGTGCTTGAGGCGCTGCAAGGGGTTGATTTTGACCTGATTGTGTCGATGAATCATCGGGTAACAGTGCCGCTGGCTACAGCCCAGAAGATGTTGCGGTTGTGGGCTTGGTTGCCGACACGCAGACGCGGGATTATTTAAGCGAGGGCTTTTTCTTGCGCGGCGGGGTCGAAATAAATATCCCCTTGATCGGGCAAACCTCGGTGGATGCAGTGGTCAAAATGTTGGGCGGGGGCGCGGTTCCACAAACGATCCGGCTGCCCGCTGCTGAATTGGATTATGCACAAGGCGGTTGATTGATCTACATCCTTCTCGCGGCGGGCGGCTATGCGTGTCTGCCGATCTTCACGAAATCGTTACTGGCAAGTGGACTTGAACCGATTGATCTGGCGGCGTGGCGCTATCTGGTCGCCGTGCCGATTTTCTGGCTGATTGCGCTGCGCCGTCCTGTTTCACCGACGGATCAGCCTATCCCCCTCACCCGTGTGATGCTGTTGGGCAGTTTGCTGGCGCTTGCTGGAATCGCCGCATTTTTCGGCTTACAGCGGCTCAACGCGGGGACGTTTGTCGTCCTCTTTTACACCTACCCGACGATGGTTGCCTTGATTTCGCTGTTTTTGGGCGAACGACTGTCGCTGTTAGGTTACGCGGCGCTGGCGCTCACGCTGGTCGGCATTGTCCTTAGTGCGCCCGACTTCAACGCAGACATCGGCGGGGACGCGCTGCCCGGTGTGGTGCTGGCGATGTTAAACGCGCTGTTCGTGGCGATCTACTTTCTATGGAGTAACCGCCTGTTGCGCGGCATTCCGGCTTTGCGCGGCACCGCATGGACGGTCACAGGGACGCTGGTCACGCTGTTGATCCTTGCGCCGTTCGGTGGCATCACTGTGCCAAACACGCCGGATGCATGGCTTAACCTGTTTCTACTGGCGGTGATCAGCACGGTGGTGCCTGTATTCTCGCTCAATGCGGGGATTCAAAAGTTGGGCGCAACCAGAGCCTCGATTGTCAGTTCGTTCGAGCCGATTTTAACTTCTCTTTTAGCGATGATCTTTCTTGGCGAATCCATGCAGTCGATTCAGTGGATCGGGGCAATCTGCATCGTCGCCAGCGTCGTGATTTTGCAGCTTCGCCCAAACAGTGAGCCTGTGCCGGGTCTCATCACCGATTAGGTCTCGGAAGTAGGGACGCCCAACGGGGCGTCCGCTGTGCAGCCAATTAAGCCAGTTGCCGGACGCTAAAAGGCTTGTCTATTTCATTTCTAGGGTTCTTGCATATCCGCGCATAAACTTGAGTCCTTCGCGTGCGAGGACCTCTGCGGATTGTTTCGGCGGACGCCATAAGCACGTTGCCGCCCGCAAATCCGGGTTGATTGCCGCGAACGACTCCATCGTTAGAATGCCGCTGAAATTCGCACGCAGTAAACCTGCGAACACATCTTCCCAATTGACCGTGCCGTTCCCCAACAACCCGCGATGGCTCTCACTGATGTGAACGTAGCCCAGCACATCGGCACAATCGCGGAACGCTTGTAAAAAGCCTTCTTCTTCAATGTTCATGTGATACGTATCGGCGTGGAGTTTGAGGTTACTTGCGCCCACCGCGAGGATCGTTTCGCGCACATCGCCTAACGTGTTATACAGATACGTCTCGTAGCGATTGCACGCTTCAAGCAGCAGCGTGATTCCGCGCCGTTTGGCGTCTCCCGCAACATCGCGCAGCACTTCGATCACCAGTTGGCGCTCTTGGGGGCGCGGCGGTTCGCCTGTCAGCACGCCAAGCGAATAGGCAATGCACCCGCCGAGGGTGTCACATTCCAACCGTTCCACAACATCGAGTGCGCTCAACAAAAAGGTTCGCGCCCCGTCGGGGTTATGCGGTAAATGATATTCGCGGGGGAGGGCAAGCGAACATACCGCGTCGATTCGCGCCTGTTTGAGCGCCTCTTTGTGACTTCCCACATCAAATTCAGCGGGTTTCAGCAGCGGAATCTCGATGAGATCGAAGCCCATTTCACCCGTTTTTGCGATGGCTTGATTGCCGCTTTCAGTCGTCCATCTGCCCACCCAGACGAATGCATGAATCCCGTAACTCAGCATAACATTTACTCCAATTCCGCGAGGCGGTGAAAGTTATCTTTGAGGCGCGGGTAAAGGGATTGATACTCGCGGTAAAGGTTTACATAATAGGCGTGAAGGTTCGCATCCGGCTCGGTGATCTCGCCATAAGCGGCGGTGGCGGCGGCTGATTCGGCATTTTTGTATACGCCCGCACCGATCCCTGCCAGCAGTGCCGCGCCGATCCCCGTTGATTCGGTCAGCAGACTCTTTTGCAGCGGCACGTTCAATACATCAGCGAGGATGTGCCGCCACACGTCGCTTTCTGCGCCGCCGCCCGCCGTGATCACGCGATCCACCTGTCCACCCAAGCCTAAACTAATGTCGAGCGCCTCATGCATGGCAAACGCGACTCCTTCCATGATCGCCCGCGCTAAATGTCCGCGCCCGTGAATCGCCGTTAAGCCGATGAATCCGCCGCGTGCGTGGGCGTCCATGTGTGGCGTGCGTTCTCCCGACAGATAGGGCAAAAAGATCAAGCCGTTTGCGCCCGCTGGTACGGTTGCCGCTTCTGCGCTGAGAGTCGCGTAGTCGGTTTTGAACAGGTCACGCAGCCAACGCAGCGACAGCCCCGCCGACAAAATTGCGCCTAAGATGTACCATACCCCCGGCACAGCATGGTTGAACACATGCAAACGCGAGTCAGTTTTAAGCGAGATGCTTCCATTAACGAGTGGCAGCACAGGGGTGAATACCTGTCCTCCGCTCCCTATGGTGATCGATGCTCTGCCGGGAGCGATCAATCCGTTGGCGAGGGCTTGCGCGGGTTGGTCAGCGCAGCCCGCCACCACCGGAATCCCCGTCTTCAAGCCGAGCGCCGCCGCCGCCTTCGCCGTGAGCGACCCCGCAACCGCCGCCGATTCGAGCGCGGGCGGGAACAAACTGCGCGGTAAATCCAACTCGTGAATGATCTCCGCTGACCATGTTTTGACCAACACATCGAACATGCCCGTTGCCGACGCATCGCTGATGTCTGTGGCGACTTCGCCCGTCAGCATCAGCCGGATCACATCTTTAGGCAGCAGCACACAACGCGCCGATTCGAGCGTTTTACGGTCATGTTTTTGCATCCATGCCAGCGTCGATACCATGAAGCCGGCGGCGGGCAGCGTCCCCGTGATTTGCGTGTAGTTTTCTGCGCCGAAGCGTTCGATCAACTGGCGTGTTTCAGCCGCGCTCCGTTGATCTGCCCAGATGATCGAATTGCCAATCGGTTTCTTTTTGGCATTCAACAGTGTAACGCCGTGCATTTGTCCGCACAAGCCAATCGCCTGTACGTCACTGCGTCCCGCCCTCGTGATCGCCTGTCGCACGGCATTCACCGTCGCATTCCACCAATCATCGGGGTTTTGCTCGGCGCGGTCTGGCATGGGGTGATAGATCGGGTACTCGTGCGCGGCACTGGCGACGATCTGCACGCTGTCCGGGTCGAACAGCACCGCCTTTACGCTCGATGTCCCTAAATCGATTCCTAGTAGCATAAATCAGCCCCTAAAAATTAGTTATCGGTTTGTCAAACGTAGAGTTCGTGCCGCCGCGCCCGATCAAGTTAACCAAATGGCGCGGTTGTGCTGCGGACGATCAATTCCGTTGGCAGCGTGATCGTCCGCAGTTCCGGTTGGTCTGATTGAAGCTGTTCTAGCAGCAGATTCGCGGCGGTTGCACCCATATTATAAATCGGTTGGGCGACGGTGGTCAGCGCCGGAATACTGAATCGTGCCATTGGAATATCGTCAAACCCGACGACAGATAAATCATGCGGCAAATTGAGTTGATGTTCGGCGGCGGCGTGCATTACGCCCACAGCGATCACATCGGTGAGGGCAAAGATCGCCGTCGGACGTTGATCCCGGTGTAACAACTGGTGCGCCATTTGATAACCGATCTCGAACTCGGTCAGCGTGCTAAGGAGCGTATTGACTTCAACATAAGCGAGTCCAAGTTCTTTGTAACCTTGTTTGATTCCGCTCATGCGTTGTTCAATCGCCTGACTATAAGACGGTCCGCCGATGATGCCGATGTTCCGATGTCCTAACTCAAGCAAATGGCAAATCCCCTGACAACCTCCATCGCTGTTGTTGCTCAACACACGGTTGATGTGAATGCCGGGGATGTCACGATCTACGAGGACGGCAGGCACGCGCCCGTTGATCAAGCGGTTGATATTCTCGCTGCTGTGTCCCGTCGGCACAATGAGTACGCCGTCCACACGCTGACGCAGCAGCATATCAATGTAGGCGGCTTCCTTGTCGATGTCTTCTTCTGAACTGCAAATGAGGGTTTTGTAGTTGCTGGCGAACAGCGTTTTCTCGATTGCAAACGCTAACGTGCTAAAAAAGGGTTGGTTCAACTGTGGCAGCAGTACGCCAATGGTGAGCGTTTCCTGTCTCCGCAGTGACCGTGCAAGTGCGCTTGGCTTGTAGTTGAGGATGCTCATTGCTTCCTCGACTCGCTCTCGCAAGTCTGTGCTGACGTAGCCCGTGTTATTGACCACCCGCGATACGGTAGCGACGGACACTCGCGCATGGTTTGCAACCTCTTTAATCGTTGCCATATTCGTTCTTCGCCCCTGTGAGGTATGCAACCATGTCTTGTGGAATCGGTTCGGTTTTCAAGAGGGTTTTGACAAGGGTGGATTTGCCAGCGCCGTGTTCAACGGTGAATCTGATTCCTTTAAGCGCCCCTACAGCGCAGAAATGCATGGTCAGTTGGTCAACCACAAGGACGGGCATAGAGCGTCACCCGATATGAAGAAATTATTTTGCGAAACTTTAAACAATTTTCATACTTTTGTCAAAAGGATCATCTTACCCGATTCGCACGCCCGTTTTGCTATCGAAAAATAACAACGTGTTCGCACTAAAGACGGTATGCACGGTTTCGCCTACTTTGACCTGCATATCAGGCGCAACCTGCATTTTCCAGCGTTCCTGTCCCGTTCTCACCTCCAGCAGCAGAAAACGTTCGGCGTAGTAGGGCGTCACGCTTTCCACGCGGGCGGGGATTCCATCGTCGCTCAATTGGATCGCTTCGGGTCGCACACCAACAATGACTTTTGTACCATCCACAAGATCGCCGCGCACACGGTAGCCGCCGAAATGCTCCCCCTGCCAGAGGTGATTATTCACCACGCCTTCAAACAGATTGATCGTGGGCGTGCCAATGAAGGTGGCAACAAATACGTTGATCGGGTTCTCGTACAAATTACGGTACGTGCCAACCTGCTCAATGGCGCCGTTCCGCATCACGGCGATTTTGTGCGCCAGCGTGACCGCTTCTTGTTGGTCGTGCGTGACATAAATCGATGTGACCGGAAACTCGTCGAGCAAGCGGCGTAATTCGATGCGTGCTTGCCCGCGCAGTTTAGCGTCAAGGCTAGAAAACGGCTCATCGAACAGGAATACACGCGGATCACGGGTGAGGGCGCGGGCAACGGCGACTCGCTGGCGTTCGCCGCCGGAAAGCTGCGACGGCTTGCGATCCATCAGCTTTTCCAAGCCGATCCCTGTAATTTGCGAAATGCGGGCGACTCGCGCCGGAACTTCATGCTCACGTTTACGCAGCGACAGAAAAAACCCGACGGTCTTTTCGGATACCCAATGGGGCATGAGCGCCCCTTCTTGAAACACCATGCCGATCCCGCGTTCCTGTACGGGGACTTCGCGCAAATCTACGTTGTCGTAAAGGATTGCGCCCTCGTCCGGTTGTTCCAACCCTGCGACCAGCCGCAGCAGAGTCGATTTGCCGCAGCCCGACGGACCGAGAATCGCCAGCACATCGCCTGTTGGGATTTTAAGCGAGACGTTATCCAGCGCGACGATGGTGCGCGTTTCACCTTCGACATTTTGCGTAAATTGTTTACTGACGTGTTGCAGCGTGACGATGGTCATGGGAATTCCTCAAAAAACATCCTTCTACTGTAAACCGTGAACTGTAAACTGTAAACTCTCTTGCAATCACGCGGTTTGCCGACTACGATTCCCGTGTAACGAGAGGACGACTCCTATGGATATGATCGATTTACGCAGCGACACCGTTTCGCATCCCACGCCCGAAATGCGCGAGGCGATGGCAAACGCAGTCGTGGGCGATGATGTGTACGACGAAGACCCGACGGTTAATCAACTGCAAGCGGACGCCGCCGCGATGTTCGGCAAAGAGGCGGGCTTGTTCGTGGTCAGCGGGACGATGGGCAACCTTGCGTCTGTGCTGGCACATTGTCAGCGCGGCGACGAAATGATTCTTTCGCGCTTCTCGCATATTTTCCTGTACGAGCAGGGCAGTTCAGCCGCGTATGGGGGTGTACAACCGAGTACGCTCCCGATCAACGGTGACGGCATGATGGACATTGACCAGATTCGCAGGGCGATTCGCGGCGACAACCCCCATTACCCGATCACCCGTTTGATCTGCTTGGAGAACACGGCGGGCATTTCCGGCGCGCCGCTCACGGTTGAATATACGGATCAGGCAGCGGCGCTGGCGCGTGATCGCGGCTTGAAGCTGCACATCGACGGCGCACGGATTTTCAACGCATCAACGGCGCTCAATGTGGATGTGAAAACGCTGACGGCGGGCGCGGACAGTGTGTCGATTTGCCTGTCAAAAGGCTTATGCGCTCCCGTCGGATCAATTATTGTTGGCTCGAAAGAATTTATCGCACGGGCATACCGCGTCCGCAAAAGTTTGGGCGGCGGAATGCGTCAGGCAGGGATTCTGGCGGCGGCGGGCTTGATTGCGCTTCACAAGATGAGCAAGCGACTGCATGAAGATCATGCGACGGCGCGTCAATTGGCAGAGGGGTTAGCCGCGCTGCCTCACATCACCTTAGATGTAGAGAGCGTGCGCTCGAATATGATCTATTTTACGCTGCTCCCTACGTCACCTATCACACCCGCTGAATTATCGGCGCGTTTGCGTGATTATGGCATCCTCTTGAACTCGTATATTTCAGAGGAAGGTCTGTTCCGCGCCGTGACCCATTACTGGATCACGCCGGAATACGTCGAGCGTGTGTTAGATGCTGCGCGGGCGGTGTTGTCGCCCGCCTATTCAGCGGCAGATTAGCATGTTGGGTACGCCGCAGCATCAACCCGACGATCCCGAATTCGAGGCAGAGGACGAACTCGAAGCCGGAGTCGTAGACGAAGAACTTGACGACGATGAGTCGTTTGACGAGGACGACGACGCACCGCGCTATCGCGGCGCAAACAGCGATCCCGCTTTTGGTTATTTGCTGGTGCTGGCGCTGATCATCGGGTTAACGCCGCTCATCCCCATGCAAGCCGATATGCGTTACGCAATCGGGTGGGGCGTCATGGCGCTGTTTGGCGTGCTGGCGTGGTTGCTCGGCGCAGGGGAGCAGATCGGGCATGAGAAGGTCGAAAATTTGGCGTGGGGCTTGATCTTCGGCTTGATCGTCGCCGCGCCCATGCTGCTAGTGGGCAGCGGCACGCTCACAACGACTGTCCGCTTGATGTTTCAGACGGGTATCGGTGGCGAAGTCCGCAATCTATCGCCGGGAGCAGTCGCCGCGTTCTTGATCTTCGCCATGCCCACCGCCGAAACGCTGTTCTTTCGTGGACTCCTGCAAGCGCGTCAGCCGTTCTGGGTGACAGGGGCGCTGGCGAGTTTGTGGTCGATTTTGCTGTTCTTCCCCATGCTCGACGTGGGACGCTACCCCGTGATCGCGGTGATCATCGGGACGGCGCTCGTGCTTATGAACATGATCTACAGCTATGTCAAACGTCGCAACGGACTCGCCGCCGCGTGGGTCTGTCAGATCGTCGTGAACATCGTGCTGCTGCTTGTGCCATACTTTAGTACATGAAGATAAAAAGAAAGAAAAGATTCAACGCAAAGACACCAAGAAAGTCAAATAAAAAGCAAATAGGATGTCTAAATGCTGTCCCTACGCAAGAATCGCTGTGTAGGGACGCGATACATCGCGTCCGTCTGATGATAGCCGTCACAAGTTTTTACTGTAAACTGTAAACTGTCTACTGTAAACTACTTTCTTTGCGTCTTTGCGTTGAGTCTTTTCTTTCTTTTTTCTTTCTTTTCTTGCTTTGTTTTGAGGTACGCAGAATGTCAGACATTTACTTGATCGTCGGGTTGGGCAACCCCGGCAAGCAGTACGAGAACACGCGCCATAATGTCGGTTGGCGGGTCATTGATCGCTTGGCGGCGAAACACGGAATCACCTTGAGCAAAACTGAACACAAGTCGCTCACAGGGACGGGGACGATCAACGGCAAGAAAGTCATTCTCGCCAAACCGCTTACCTATATGAACTTGAGCGGGGATGCTGTTCAGCCGCTGTCTCACTTCTACAAAATTCCATCGACTCAACTGTTGGTCATCGCAGATGATCTCGATTTGCCGTTGGGGACGCTGCGAATCCGCAAGATGGGCAGTTCGGGCGGTCAAAACGGACTCAAGCACATTTTGCAGAAGATGAGCAATCAGGTGATCAATCGTGTCCGCTTCGGGATCGGGCGTCCGCCGGGAAAAATGCACGCGGCAGATTATGTCCTTGCGCCCTTTCGCGGGGATGATGATATTCTCGCTATGGAAGTGGCAGATCGCGCCGTCGCAGCGGTTGAAACGTGGCTCACCGATGGAATCGATACGGCGATGAATCGCTACAATGGCACGGGTGAGCCGAAGAAGAAAGAACCCGCGCCCGTTGATGATCCCGCGCCATAATTTCCGCAACGGACGCCCCATGGGGTGTCCCTACGGGCGGGGAGTATGTCACGCTAGTCCCACCAGCGGCTCCTGTGCCATACTGAGCCTGCCAGACATGAGCTTCACGGTCTATAGTCTTGCCAGCGCAACACCGACGGATGCGGCGCACGTCCGCTTCTAGTCCTCTCAATCCTCTCATACCGACTTTACGTCACGGGCGTTAGAATGATCGAAACGAAAAATGGATAAACCCGTTATGCAGCTTTCCGGCTTGCTCGACCTATTGCGCGATACATCGGCATATAAAGCCTTGCTCAATTCGCTGCGAACATCGGGCAAACAATCGGCGGTCTTGGGAACGATGCGATCTGCACGTCCGTTTGTGGCTGCGGCGTTGGCGCGTGATTGGGGCGCTCCGGTGGTGTACCTGACCGCCCGTATTGATCGCGCCTATAACGTGACCGAACAATTCCCCGTGTGGATGGGCGACGACGCCCCGATCTATCGGTTTGCCGAACCCGCCTCACCGTTTTATGAACGCGCTCCATGGGGCGAGTCCGCGCTGCGTAACCGCCTCGCTACGCTGTCCGCGCTGGCGGACGACGCCATCACCGAACGTCACCCGCTGGTTGTGACCTCTGCCCGTGCCTTGATGCAGCGTACCATGCCCGTCAACACCTTCCGCCGCGCCTCACTGACGCTCAAAGTGGGTGATCGGTGGGACATCGGCAAGCTGTTGGATCGCTGGCAGAAGATCGGCTATGAAGGCACGACCATGGTCATCGAGCCGGGGACGTTCAGTCGGCGTGGGGGCATCCTCGACATTTACCCGCTCACGCTTGATCACCCGATCCGTGTGGAGTTTTTCGGGGATGAAATCGACAGTTTACGCACCTTCGACCCGTCGACTCAGCGTTCGATTGAGAAGATTAAGCAGGTCACGATCACGCCGAGTCGTGAAGCCCTACCCGAACATACGCCGCCCATAGCGGCGAGTTTAGCCGCATGGTTCGACTCGCTGCCCACACCTGAAAACGACCTCACCAGCCCGTTAGCAGACCGTGATCCGCTCTCGATGGGGTCAGCCTTCCCGTTCCTCGAAACCTACTTGCCTTACCTGTATAGCAATCCGGTCAGCTTGTTAGATTATGCGCCCGAAAACGCGCTCATTCTCGTGGATGATGGCGGCGAACTGCGCGAAGTTGTGGAAAGCATCGAAGAACAGGCGGCGAAAGACCGCGAGGAAAAGATCAATGCCAGAACCATCCCGCCGGACTATCCCCAACCGTATATCGCGTGGGAAATGCTGGCGAACGCCATGCGCGATCACTGCGTGGTCTATCTCGGTCATTCCAACGATGAGGACGAAAACGGGCTGTTCGAGGGCTTGATCGCGCCGGAAACGCGCTTCGGCGGGCAGTTGAAAACCCTGCTCACGCAGTTACGCAAACTCCGCAATGATGGGGATCGCGTGATCGCCGTGACGACACAAGCCGCCCGCTTGACCGAACTGTGGCAGGAACAAGAATCAGCCTTCCTTGCCAAGACGCTGATCCTCACCGAGCCACCCGCACGGCGAACGGTCACGTTTGTGGAAGGCGCGATGCAGGAAGGCTGGCGGTTACGCACAGGTGACGGGGATACACACCTGTTCACCGACGCTGAGGTCTTTGGCTGGAGTCGCCCCGAACCGCGCCGCCGTAAGGTCGTGCGCCGCGCCAAGTCTCCCGAAGGCGCTTACGCCGATATGCACGAGGGCGATTATGTCGTGCATGTCGATTACGGCGTGGGTAAGTTCGTCGGGATGCGCCGCCGCACGCTCGAAGGTTTGGAACGCGAATATCTGTTGATCGAATACGGCGGGACGGATACGTTGTTCGTGCCGATTCATCAGGCGGATCGTCTGACGCGCTATGTGGGTCCCGACGACAAACCGCCGATGCTGCACAAACTTGGTCAGCAAGATTGGTTTCGCATCAAGGGGAAGGCGAAAAAGGCAGTCGAGGAAGAAGCCCGCGAACTGCTTGCGCTTTACGCCGCTCGTGCCAGCGCGCCCGGTCATGCCTTTGGCGCAGATACGCCCTGGCAGCACGAACTGGAAGCCTCGTTCCCCTACGTGGAGACAGAAGATCAGCTTAAAGCCGTCGCAGATGTGAAAACCGACATGGAGAAGCCTCACCCGATGGATCGCCTGATCTGCGGCGATGTCGGCTATGGCAAAACCGAAGTCGCGCTGCGGGCGGCGTTTAAGGCGGTCAACGATGGTAAGCAGGTGGCGATTCTCGTGCCGACAACCATCCTTGCACAGCAGCATTACGAGACATTCAGCCAGCGACTCGCCGCCTTCCCGATCAAAGTGGAGATGCTGTCACGTTTCCGCACCAAAGAGGAACAAAACCGCGCCCTCAAGCAGTTGGAAGCGGGCGAGGTGGACATCATGATCGGGACGCATCGCATCATCCAGAACGATGTGAAAACCAAAGACCTCGGCTTGGTGATCATTGACGAGGAACAGCGTTTCGGCGTTAAGCACAAAGAGCATCTCAAGAAGATGCGTACTCAGGTAGATGTCCTCACGCTGACCGCCACGCCCATCCCGCGCACACTCTTTATGGGGCTGACGGGCGTTCGGGACATCAGTATGATCCAGACGCCCCCTGAAGATCGCTTGCCCGTGATCACCCATGTCGGCGTGTTCGATGATCGCATGGTGCGGCAAGCCGTGATCCGTGAAATGGAGCGCGGCGGTCAGGTGTTTGTCGTGCATAACCGCATCAACACGATTGACGCGCTGCGCGAACGGCTGGAAAAGATTGTGCCAGAAGCGCGGGTCGTGATCGGGCATGGTCAAATGCAGGGGCATCAGTTAGAGCGCGTGATGGAAGCCTACGCTAACGGGGAATATGATATTTTGCTCTCTACGGCGATCATCGAGAGTGGTTTAGACATCCCCAACTCGAATACGTTGATCGTAGACCGCGCTGATCTGTTCGGCTTGGCACAGTTGTATCAATTACGCGGGCGCGTAGGACGCGGGGCGCAGCAAGCCTATGCGTTCTTCTTCCACCCGACGAATAATCGCCTCACCGAAGATGCGCGGGCGCGGCTCGAAACTTTACGCGAATATACGGAACTGGGGTCGGGCTATCAAATCGCCATGCGTGACCTTGAACTACGCGGGGCGGGGGACATCCTCAGCACGCGCCAAACGGGACACGTCGCCGCCATTGGCTTGAACCTGTACACGCAGATGTTAGCTTCTGCCGTGCGTGACCTCAAAGGCGACTCCGCGAATGGCGCGAAATCGCTCACACCGATCATCAGCGAGAACAGCATCATCATCGATCTACCCATGCCAGCGTATCTGCCAACCGATTACATCCCCGAATTGGCGCTCCGCTTGCAGTTGTACCGCCGCATCGGGGGACTCGCTGAGGTGGCAGAGGTCGAGTCGATGCGTAATGAACTGCGAGATCGCTTCGGGGAACGTCCATTCGCTGTCGAGGGTTTGTTGTTCCAGATCGAGGTGAAGATTTTAGCGCAAGCCGCCAACGCGACTCATGTGCTGCACCGTGACGACAAAATCGAGATTCGCTTGCCCTATCTGGTGGAGGTCAACCGTGAACAACTGGCATTCTCACTCGGTGAGGATACAGCGGTCACGCGGACAGCCGTTGAACTGACGCTTGATCCCGCGCATGAGGGTTGGCGTCAGCGTTTGATCGACATCTTGAACTATCTGGCGCATCACGTCCGCGCCGCCGTCGGCATGTGATCTACCAGCCCGATAACCAATCATCGGCGGGTTCAAACCATGTTCCCGCCGCCAGCAGTTCGGGCAATCGCGCCTCATAATCTTCCATGCTGTTGACGCCATAACCCGCTAGTTGATCTTGCAGATACTCGCGGCGCACTTCGGGAATATATGGGTAGGCGGGCGACCATTCGCCCCAGAAATAGCGGCTTGTCTCAACCAGGTATTCGGTGCTGTTGGGGGCGAGGCTTTGTTGTGCGATGCGATGCTGTGCCGCCGACCCGACCACAAACACGACTAGCACGGTTACGCCTAGCACCGCTAACCGCCGGGATCGTGTAAGCGCATCACCGAGTATGGTTGCAAGGAACAAGCCGAAGAAACTTAGCGCGGGGAATAACGTATTCGCCCGTGTGATCACCAACCCCGTTGAAGCGGCGATCACCGTACACACCAGCCACAGCCACGCCAACCGCCGCTGATCCTTGTGCATAGTTCTCAGCAAAATGAAAAGAATCGCCCAGAACGCCACGAGGACGCCAATCCACACGGGCAGCGGCAGGAATGCTAAACGGGGTAAAAATATCCACGCCAGCGAATAGACCCAACCCATGATGCTGATTGATGTCGAGGCGCTTGGCACAAACATCCCCCGCAGCACCCAGTAGCCGACGGCGACAATCGCCAAACCTATCGCCTGAACGATGATCCGACGGCGTGGCGCATCGGATTGAAACAACCCGATCAGCGGAATGATCACGACGAAGGTTAGCACGTCCTCACGGGTGAGCAGCGCCCCCGCAAACAGCAGATACGCGGCTGTCCACTTAAGCGGTGATGGATGCTTGAGATCGCGCAGCAGCAGATAGGCGGCAAGCCCCACGAGCAGCACATTAAACGCATGGATGCCGTCGGCAGCCCATACCAGCACACACCATGTATTTTTCGTGCATAAAATGATTAGCCCCGCCAGCAAAACCTGCAAGCGCGACAGCCTCAATTCGAGTCCGATCAAGCCGAGAACCGTCAGGTGAAGCGCAAACAGAGCAATCCTGAACAGACGATGTAGTTCCACCGACTCGCCAAACGCCAGCGCGGTCATGTGATTAAACAATAGCGTCAGCGGGCGATAACCCGGAGTCGAAATGCCAGACGACTCCCAATCGCCCGTGAACGCCTGAGCGATTTCCGCGCCGCTGTGCATACGCACCATGATCAGATCGTCGTTGAACCAGTAGTACGACAGCGACGGATAGGCAAGGATGATTCCCACCATGAAGAAGATCAACGCGGCGATCCCCGCAAACACGGGACGCGAGATCGTCCTTCCAGTGAAGGCGATTGGCAGCCTGTTTTCCATGCGTCTATGTGAACAGCAATGCTCTAATGCAACCAGTCCCACCAGTATTTTCGCAATGACATCCATGTTGTTTTCCTATCAATCGTTATTTGTCTACCAGATGCTTGATTCGCTGACGGCACGCAGAGTCGCCACGATCAGCGCGATCCCTGAAATGAGGTGGAGCGCAAAAATCGCCATGCTGACCCACGCACGCGGTTCACGCCTGAACTGTTGAATCCAATGCAGAGTCGTATAGACGAACAGCAAGAATAAGCCGATCTGTGCGCTCCACCAGAAGTTAGCATCGAGTGCGTGTTCCCCGACTTCGCCAAACAGCACCATTTGCGCCCATCCTGCCAGAAACGCCCACCACGCCAACGCCACGCCGAGATTATCGCGCATTGATTTGCGATACAGCACAGTCACCACCAGCGGGAAGGCAATCGACAGGACGAACTTGATCGCTATCCACCAGAATGATTGCTCGTACAAATAGATGGTAGCGAACGGCGCAAGCGCGAGTCCGCCTGCGCGGGACTCTGCCACGATACTGTATTGCAGAAGGTACTGCACGGGCAGCACGATCAGCATGGGGATGATCAAGCCCATGACCAGCAAGCGGATTCCTGTCCGTTCACCCTGTAAATAACGATATGCCATGACTAGCACCAACGCGGGCAGCAGCACCAGCGCAAAATTGGGCTTGGTAAACATCGAAACGGTGATCAAAATTGCGCCGAGGATTACATTGCGCCAGCTAAACTGCATTGTCCCATTGAAGGCACGCAGCGCGTAGATGAACCCTAGCAGCGCAAGCGGTTTTAACAGGATCATAGTCGGATTATGGATAACGTTGATTCCGACGTAGCCGAAATACAGATTATTGCGCGACCATGTGAAAAACGTGATCGGCGCGACGAGGATCAGCACCAGCGCACCGAACACCGCAACGATCCGATTTTGCGTAACTGTGCGAATCAGCGTATAGAGAATCATTGTTGTCAGGCTGTAAAACGCGATGATGATAAGGTAAGCGGCAGTATCAAAGCCGATAAACGGAAGCAGCGACACGATCACTACAAGGATTTGGAATACGATGTGGATGATGTAAAGTTGCCCATCAACCAACATCTGTGCGAAGTAGATGTGCAGGGTGTAGTCACGGGCGTGATGTTCCAGAATGATGAAGCGTAGCACGAAGCCGAATAAGATCGCAGTTGCGAAGATCAATGCGCCAATGGAGATGAAGTCGCGGCGGGAAAGGCGCTGAATATTCATTGAGCCTCTTTGATGACATCGGTGATTGTGCCGCCCGTGACCGAGATCAACTGTGCCAGTGTGACCGGGAAAATCGCGTTATGCGCTCCACCTGCCGCGTACAGCACAGTG
>JBBQRJ010000013.1:0-24425 GCA_038214955.1 Aggregatilineales bacterium
CTGTATTTATTCACCTACCCGTGCAGACTGCATTTTTCCCCAGTCCTATAGGGTTCATTATGTGTTTCTTGGGTTCAAATTCACGGATTTTTAGCTTAATCCCATGGATAGGTGAATAAATACCTAAATCTATTCTATCAGGTTCTAAACGGGCTACAAGGGTTCAATCGGATGTCAACTATTGCACTCTGCTCCCCGTCAAGTTTAAGCTATTGCCCAATTGATGAGTCATTGAAAACAAAAAAAACGCCAGTCGATTTGACTGGCGTTGTCTGGTGTGGACCCGAGGGGCGTCGTTCCGTTACCTAATCAGAAGCGGTGATTTATGTCCTCAGATCTGAAACTTTTCTACACTTATATTGACAAGAATCACGCGATAAAATGTTTACCCTCGTTGTTAATTTTGTAAAATGGCATAGAATATAAAAAATGGTCTCATCTTAAATAAACAAAGTTTGAAATCAACGAACTCCTTACCTGCGCTGCGTTATTCTGCGTTGTATGGCAAATTGATGATAGCACCTGTATAAACTCGCTCTGTTGTCCCGAACATGGGAGTCAACAATGACGCAGGAACGTGCCTCAAAGAAACAGCAAGAAACTGTAAAACGCCGCGCTGCCACTGAATCGACTCAAGATCACGCGGTTGACCCCACTCCCTCTGCCGCGTCCGACATCAACATGATGACTCATCATGACATCCTGACGCTCCAGCGGCAGGTTGGCAACCACGCGGTGATGCGGATGTTGAAGCAGCGCAGCCCCGCCAAGCCCGCTAAAAACCTACCAGATCAATTAGAGGGGGCGCTAGGCAAAGCCTTCGGCACTGACCTCTCCGGCGTACAAATCCATACCGATGCCAACGCGAATCAGGTGGCACGCAGCGCCAACGCCGACGCTACCACTATGGGGCAGGATATTTATTTCAGCGAAGGGGCTTATAACCCCGGCACTGCCAGCGGCAATGCGCTGATCGCACGGGAAGTCGCGCATATCGAGCAGGCACGCAGTTCTGGGGATCTGAACGATCACATGAGCAGCGAGGCATCGGCGTCGGAACGTAGGGATGCCGACAACGTGAGCGGAATTGTGCATGAAATGGGCGCAAACCCCGCGCTGACGCTGCAACCGATCCAGAAGCGACAGGCGTCGCCAATCCAGCGGCGTGTAATTCAACGTGCAGGCGGGGCAAACGGCGAAGGCTCGTACAGTCATACGCGTTCCCTAGGCATTGCGTCTTCTAAGATCGTTCAGGGCGTTTTCACAACAATTCTAGGTCCGCTATCGCTGGTCTGGCGCTGGCCCCTTATCCAGAAGAACATCGGCGAGGCATTAGGGGATGATTTTGGGACGTGGAAAGGCAAGCCGGATGACAAACTCCGCTATGGGGGTGGCGATCTAGGCGAAGCCTTGCGCTTCATGGCGCTCGTCAGTGAAATATTGAAAGAAATGCTCATCTGGGCTGGTTTTGCCACGTTGATCACGGCAGTCGTCGCGGGTGTGACGCATGGCGCTCTGGCGCCGGTCTTCCTCGGCATTGCTGTAGCGACAGCAATGATCGGCGGGGTGTTGTTCGCACTAAAATCCATCATGACCGGTTTCAACATCTATCGTTTGTACAAGCTTAAAGAAGACGATCCAAACCTCACGAAGAAGCGCCAGCACATCAAAAATCAGATTGCTAACGACGGTATGGATGCGTTTAGCGCGCTGCTCGCAACGATCTTCGCAGCACTTGGCGCCGGTGGTGTCACCGCGACTGTGGGCGGGGCAGTTGCTAAAGACCTCGGCTATACCGAAGGCGCGGCGAAGGGCGTCGGTTCTGGACTTAACATGGCAACGCAAGGTCTGACTACGAATGTTGTCAACAACACTGCGAAAGAATCTCTAAAGGAAGCTGCGAAACCCGGCAAAGAACACGGTGTTTTTGGCAGGGGCGGTGAAGATACAAAAGATGGTAAAGTCCAAGCGGGCGGTTTTGGCAAGGACGCCCTCGTAATCAAGGATGCCTATAAGCCGACATGGGTCGGGAAAAAGATTGAGGGTGCCTACAATTTCGTCACAGGCAAAGGCAAAGATTCGCCTGATCCTACCCCGCAGGTCGCTGCCACTGGCTCGGATGACGCGCAGTTGGTCACCGGTCAACTCGCTACTGTAGTGACCGCTACGAAAGCCCGCCAAGGCGACCAAGCTAAAGATGTCAAGGACATGAACAAGGCACTCAGAATCCTTGACGATAACTCCGGTCCAGCGCTCAAGACGGCTGCTGATGTTGGGAAAATGTCGGACAGCTTCACCGACTCGGAGCAAAAAGCTAAAGCCGCTGATAGCAAGTTCGACGATCTCGTGACGGTGAAGGACGAAAGCGAAGCCGAAGCCCAAGAGAGCAAGATCAATGCACAGTTAGCTTCGGTGGGCGAACCGAAGATCGAGGGTATAAAGAAACCGGGTATTCTCAGCCAAATCGGTTCATGGTTTGCAAGTAAACTCGGCGGCATTAAGCGTGGTGCACGCCGTCTCTGGAATTGGATCATGCGGGGTATCATCCGGTTTGCGGCACGGCTCAGCAGCAAGGATGCTAACCCGTCGTCGGTTGCCGCTGCGGTTAGCGAAGGCAAGACGTTTGGTTCTGAAGTCAAGACTTCGGAAGCATCGAATACTGTGATATTTGATGACATCGTAGGGAAAGCCGTTCAAGCCCAAGAGGGTGCTAAAGACCTTGCGCTCCAAGAACAGAAGCAGGAAAGCGACTAAGTGTCTCCTTTCCTGTGGAGCATCATTCGCTCTGGCGCGCGCATCGGCATCATCAGCGGTGCGCTCGTCGGCTTGATCGCTGGATTTGCGGGAAGCTTATTAACAAGCTCCCTCTCGGACAACGTTGCGCTGGCGGCTAACGTCTTTCTCCTCTTAGCAATTTCACTCCCGCTTGTGTTTTACGTTTCTCTTGTCAACAATCCCATTACGGATAATCAAACTCAAGTTCGGGCAGCCGTCACATGGCTGCCCGCCGTGCTATTGAGCGTAGTGGTCTTTATGATGCCCGTCGTGATGATTCCGTTCGTATTGAATAAGGGCGTGACGTTCGAGAACTCCTCAAATTGGTATGCTCAAGTGTTTGACGGGCTTGGGCTTGTGCGAGTGCTGCTGGTCGCGGTGATCAGTGCGCTTGGCTTCGCGTTGGTTGTCAGCCGGGCGCAGAAACAGAATTATTCGTAAGGTACCAAGGAAGTTACACCATGTCACAAAAAAACAAGGTTTCGCAGCAAAAACCTTCAACCAAGAGTGTCCAGAATACTGCCCCACAGCACACCGAATCGCTGCACGAAACTGACCTCAGTGCCATCACAGAAAATACGCCTTCAACACTGACCCCTGCACAGGTCATGAAACTGCAACGCACGGTGGGTAATCAAGCCGCCCACCGCGTGATTCAGCGCGTGAAAAATCAAGCGAATCCGGTTGCTATAACGGCGAAGCCCGCAGCGCATGTCGTTCAGCGCAACGGCGACATACAACAGACAGCACTCGGTTTAAGTCACTATTTCCCTCCGTTGTTCAAGCCCGATGCAGCTACCGCTGAACATCTTTTCCCGCTGCTCCGACAGCAAGACGGGAATATTTTGATCCTGATGGCAGGTCGTATCCAACCGCCCAGCGAGCGGATGACGTATGTGAAAACCTTTGAGGCGCTGCTGGAAAGCTATTCGCCTGATCAAATCAAGCGGACGTTCATGAAATTCCCCGATGCGTTTGCCGAGCGCCGAAGCGCCATGAGCGTCATGTATTTTCTGTTCGAGTCGGGTTATGCAAACCCGGAGGCAGCACTCCCCGACTTGTTGAACCTTCGATTAGGCAGCGATCATTTTCGCTGGGCGATTCAAATTCTGTTGAAGCACCCGCAAGCGCCGCTGCCCCTTTTATTGACGGTGGTTAAAAGCAAGGGTTCATTCGCTGAAGCCGACGCCGAACTGAAGCTGCTGGCAAAGTATCATTTCGACGTTGACCTGCTGACGTGGGCGCGGAAACTGGCGCAAGACCAAGGGGAGACGGTACTTGAAATCGTTCCTAAGCTGCTGGCGAAAGATTCCGCAGCGGACATCAAGAAGGTTTTCACCAAATTCCCCGCTTGCATAATCGACTTTGAGCTTGCGTCAAAAATCCTAGACTTTGTAGTGCGGTCAAGGTACAAGGGCGATCATGACGCGGTGCTGATCGGATTACTCCAGCTAAATCCAGATATAGAGCGTTTCCGCTGGTGGATTCAACTGATCGTGAGGCTGCGGGCATCCGCAGCCCCCCTACCTGTAATCCTGATGGTGTTAGAAGTCGCGGAATCGCTGGTCGCGGCAGAATCCGAACTGAAGCTGCTGGCGAAGTATGCTTATAACTATGGACTGCTCATTTGGGCGCGAGAACAGGTCAACATGCATGGCGAGCCGGTTCTTGACCTCATTCCTGCCTTACTCGTTGATTACTCTGAGAAGGAAATCCTTGAGGTTTTCGATAAGTTCCCCGTTGGTTTAGCCAGCAAAGACCTCGCATCAACTATTCTGAGTTTCGTGTTCCGGTCAGGTTACAGCGGTGATCAGATTACGGTGCTTAAGACATTGCTATCGCGGCAATTAGACTTCGACGGCTTCCAGAAGTCGTTGCAAGTCGTCTTGAAGCACGCGCCAGCTCACCTGCCTTTAGTGCTTGAACTACTTGCCAGTGAACCATCGATTGACCTAGCAGACGCCGAATTAACGCTGCTGGCGAAGTATGGCTACAACCGCGACATGCTGGCATGGGCGCGGGAACAGGCAGCCAAAGAAGGAGAAGCCTTCTCTGAGCGAGAACAAGAACAGGCAGAGTTGGTCAAAACAAATGCTTTGACCAGTGACATGAATGACCTGTTGGAACACAAGAAAAAAGGCACAAAAGCGACAAGCGAGGTTAGTAAAGCGGTTACTGCCCTTCAATTCCCGCCTGTAGTTGGCGGGAATGTGCCTCAGCCTACATCTGGCGGCACAGGGAAGCAGAACAAAACCAAAAAGGGACAGGTTGTTCTTTCTAAAGCCGAGAAGTTGCTCATTCCCCAGATTGCACAAATCGAATATGCCTACCAACAAAGCGTCGAACAGGCGAAGGGGAATGCTCCGAAAGCCCAACAGGTAGCCCTTGATAAGCTGACGTTGTTTGTCGAGGCGAATCTGGGAGTTGTTAGCAACGACATGCTAAAGACAGTTTGGGCAATGGCGAACAGTGATGAAAAACGAGCGCAACTGTTGGTCGAAATCCTCAAGGCACAGGGAACAGAGGATTTGCTCAATCTCAAGTTGGTTACGGCGACCAAAGATCCAAAACGCTTTGCGGCGATCTGTATCCAGTTGATCCAGACTGGAGCGCAAAACCTCGACAAGATGATCCCGGCGATGGACATATTGGGCGACCGTGCGACAACGTTCCTGCTTCAGAATGCGACACACAAAGAAATCAACAGCCTCCTCTACTTTCTGAACAGCCATCAAAATGTGCTTCTTGGTGCGCTCACAGTGCTGGAAACGATTGGCTACAGTAATGTGATCCACGATATAGAGAGTCTGCTGAGTTTGAAGCCTGCTTCCCTCCTCTGGTTGCTGAACTACACAACTCAACCATTCTTTACAACATTGGTTGGGCGGCTTGAGGTCTTTCCCAAATACGTCGACGGAATTCAAATCGCCCTGACGACCAATGGTACGCACCAGAATTTCCCAATTGCCACCGTGATGAGTTGGTGCTTCCACTATGACCCTGCCTGGGTGAACAAGTGCCTTCTGGACTCGGCTGCGGACAATTCACCTACCTATACAGACTTAGCGATTACGTTCGGCACATCGAAGAGTTCTAACCAATTCATGAGTCTCATTCGGCTCCAAGGACTTCTCGCAGACGGCATTGCCAATTTCAATCTGTATGTTTATAAACGCGACACGAATTACGCTGGGGGTGGAGCAGGCGCAAAAACTGGCTTCCTCAAATGTCAATTTGCCAATGGTACCATAATCAAAATTCATACTCACTGGATCGTCGGTACTCAAAAAATAACTTCGATGCATGTGCAAGAGAACAAAAAGAATGGGGCGGAGATCAATAAATGGACAGAGTTCGTACTCGTCCAACAGGCGATTGTGCATGCCCATAATAACCCGCCCGTTGCTAACCGACGACCAACGGGCGGCGCGTTATCGATGTAACTAAATGGGCGTTGTGCGACGAAAGAGGATGATCGGAATTGATTCAGCCAGCGGTGTGCCAGGGCAAATAGAGGTAGGTGATATTCGCGCCGCTGGTTTCAGTCGTCAAATCGGACAGCAGGACAGGATCGGGGTGGGTGTTATCGGTGATCCACACATTCGCCCCGTCTACACGCTCGACATACATGACGTGCCCGTATAGATCATCCCCATAACTGTGTTCCCGTTCCATCATCAATACGGAACCGGGTAACGGTGTTTGACCCTGCGTGATCCCGTACTGCGGATTCTCTGCCGCCAGATCATTCCACAGATGGGCATCACGGGCGAGGGCTGGTGGGATGTGTATGCGGTGGATAATGTAATTGACGCAGCCTTCTGTGTACTGTTTCAAGGCGTCGGAACTCTCGCCCATTTCCAATTGTCGGATTTCACCCAGATTTGCGCCCGCCGCCGGAGCGACGCGCTCAAGTCGGGCTGCCAGCGTTTCCGACTGCCCCTGCAACCGTTCGATCTCGTCACGAGTCTGCACAATGTCGGCGTCGAGTTGATGAATTTGCGCTTGCAAATGGGAGATTTCGGGCGCTTGCGTGCCATAAGCACCCGTCCCATTCGATAGGCGATTTCGCAATGCACGAAAATCCGTTACCAATTCTGCGCGTGTCGCTGTGAGCGTTTGCAAGTGCCACTGCTGACTTGCAAGCGCATCGCGGTTACTCGCCCATTCTTGATAAAGCCCACGATTCACGCTCGATACGTAATGATTCGGGTCGAATGCAACCGGTGTTGGGACGCTTCCCTGCACGGAGCGGCGATTTCTGAGGCTCAGGGTCAGCGGCGAGGGATTCAACAACGCGCCGAGCGGCGGGAAGTGTGCAATCATCGCGTTCTCAACGGCGTTTGTGGTCTGGTCAAGCTGATTTTTCAGATGGCGCAGGTTTTCAAGATTGTGATCGATGTCTGTTCGCAGCGTGAGTTCAATACTTGAAGCGCCCGGCAGTCCCTCATAGCCCAACGCGGTCAATTCTCGCAGAACAGCACGGATAGAAGCTACAGAATCGCTGATTTGCAGCGCCGAGTGGAGCAGTTGCTCCCCCGCTTCGCGCAGGGTGGAAAGCTGCACTTCAAGTTGATCGTTCACGGTGACTCCATCAACCCGATTGAAATAGGATCGAACGCTTGATTATCCCGTGCTGAGATGATCAAGGCGAGGGGGGTACTGATGAGCGGGATTTCAAATACGATCCAGCCTGTCGTTACACGTCCTAGCGCGACAGGTGTAAGTAAACCTTCCCCTACGATGCTCACCTCATCCCGTGGAACGATCACTATGTTATCATCCAACTGTAGGGCGAGATTTGCTTCCGGCGGTTGATCGCATACGCCGCTCCGGCACTCAAACGCGATTTGCAGGGTATAAAAACGTGCGCCATCAATCGGACTGATTCGATTATCCGTTTGTGTATCAATGACACGCCGCGAGGCGTCTTCAACCCGCGTGATCTGCAAAATGCCCTGCGAGTAGCGTCCGGTGTGCGCCGTTGGGTCGAGTGGACGACTGTTATCCTCAAGCAGGGCGGTTGGCACTGTCATAGCGTTGACCGTCGGCGTCGGGTTTGTGTCGATTGCTTGATCAGGAACGCTCAAGGTCATCACCAGCACCATGACGGCAATCACGGCGGTGGCAGCAGCAATCCACTGCCACACCTTCAAATTCGGGAGTATCGAACTGAATTGCGCGGATCGCATGTGCGCCGCGTGATCTTCCTCATCGGCAAGGGTTTGCCGCGCCATGTGTGCGTATAGGTTTTCTGAAGGGACTTGCGCGATCAACGTTCGCAGACGGCTCAAACGCTCATTCGGGTCTTCCTGTGACTGTGCATCCAACCACAACACCATCGGCGCGTTCTCCGGTGACACGCTTCCACTAACGCGGGCTTCGTGAAGAAGGCGGCGTGCTTCTGCATATGCACCTGTGAACAGGGCAATATTCGCTTGAATGAGTTTAGGATGCGAACTCATCGTCCGACCTTCCCAGTAAATCATCGATCAGACCAGCAGTATCTATATCGAGATCAGTTTGTGTGGCGCGTTGCTCTACGGGCGAATCGTGCATCTGATCGAGTGATGCTTGCCCGTGATCTTTCCACACATGATTGATTGTTCTGACCCACTTTTCTGGCTGACTCACCAGCGCGGTTTGCACCACACTGACACTGTTGTGACGCACGAAAAACGCACGTCCTTCGGGCATGGCTTCGGCTGGAAGCTGCGTGATGCGAAGGTGAATCGCTTGTAGGCTTTCGCGCATGATCAAGCCGAAACCGCAGCGGCGCAGCAGCAGATATTTGATCAGCGGGTCGGTGGCATGTTCCAGATAGCCCGCTGCCCAAACGTGCAACGACGATCCGCTGTGTAACTTGACGAAATCGCGGAATTGGCGCAAAAGTACGCCGTAACTACCCATCGCGTCGCTGAAGAAATCGTAGTCATCGATCACGATCACAGTTGTCATATCGCTTTGATCTTCGAGCGCACGCAGCACCGTTTCCAACGCCGCCGGACTGGTGATCACCGCCGCAGTGTGCTTGAGCTGCACAAGGGCGTTCAGGCTGCGGTTGGTGAAGTCGATTAGGATGAAGCGCAGTTGCTGGGGCGGGTGCTGGCGTGCCGCGCTTAACACGGCGGCACGGAGTAGATTCGATTTGCCGGACTGTGGCGGTCCAATGGCAACGAAATGAGGTCCATGTTCGCGCCAGTCGAGCGCAAAAACACTGAGCGAGTCGTCATCAACCCACCCAAGCGGCGTAACAATGTGACCCTCCTGTTCGATAGGCGGCAGGGAGTCGAATGCGATCAAGGCGGGCAGGGGACGAATCGGGATCGGACTTTGCGCCTTTCCCATCGCGTTTATGTAGGCGGAACGCATCTCGTCGATCAATTCGCGCATGGCGTCTAACGCCGAGGGGATGTCATCCGTCGGATACTCGCATGGGAGGCAAATCTGACACATCAGCGGTGGGGCGTTGTGGATGAACCCACGCCCTTTCGGAAAGGCACGATCAAGCTGCATTTGCAGCGCTCCGACGGTTGCCGCGTAGTCGGATAGGTTGTTCTGTTGCAGCGCGATCCGCTGCTGGACAAGGGAGCGCAGTCGTTCCGGCACAGCATTGATGCTGCTGGCGGTCATGACAAGATAAATTCCTGCCGCATGACCCTCATTGACAAGGCGATCAAACTCTGCGGCGAACTGCCCGTAATAGGCATCACGGAATTGCTCATACTGGTCGATGAACAGCGCAATCGTGGGTGCGCTGTTGAGCCGTCCCGACTGCCTGTCGTTGAGGGTCTGCATCAAGCGGCGCAGAAGGCGGCGAACCCGTTCTGTCTCCATGCCGTGAATCACCTGTTCGGCGTGGGGCAAATCACCAAGATCGTTCAGCGCACCGCTCATGAAACTGATGAAATACAGATGCAGTTGATCCGGCGCGTGCAAGAAAGCAAGGCTGATGGCTAAGGTACGCAGGAGCATCGTTTTACCGCTGCCCGCCGCGCCCGTGATCAACACATGCCCGTCTTTGACCTGATTTTGCCCCGACGCCTTGAGGTAAATCCAGAGCGGTGTTTGTGATCGCTCGTAAATGTCATCAATCAAGCCAATGGGAGCGCCTAGAATGTCGCTGTTTTTCCACTCCCGCCCATTCCAACCGGCGATCCCCGCCTGACGGAAGATCAAACGCAAAGTGATGCGATCTTCGAGCGGCGGTAGCAGCAGCGGCGGCACGAACGGAACGTGATGGCTCTGCGCGTAATCGATAATGACATCGACCACTGCCCGCGCTGTCGAGTAAGGTTCGTCCGTGAGGATGTTGTTTGTTTGCAGTGGCACATGGATGCGCGTTTGCGCCAGCAAATCCACAACTTCGCCTGCATCAGTCAGCAGTTCGAGTATCGGCGCTTCTTCAGCGGCAAACTGATCGCTCGTGGTATCGATATACTCTCCGCCCGCATAAGCGGTCTGAAACTGCTTGAAAACGCCGCGCTCACCGACTTGGAAATAAGCTCGCCCTGTCAAACCGATGGGCAAATAAGCGGCTTCGGGGCTGTGCAAAATGGCGCGACTGGCTTCGACATGCTGCACACGAAAGCACACTTTGAATTGCAAATTGGCGTTCATCTCGTCAGTGACAACTTCTGTCGTCTGCGTGCCGAGTATCAAGTGAAGCCCCAGACTGCGCCCGACCTGCGCGATCCGCACCAGCTCCCGCAAAAATTCCGGGAGTTCCTTCGCCAACTGCGCGAATTCGTCTACGATGATGAAAAGATGCGGCAGTGGATGATAGGACGGATCGGTCATCTGGACGGGTGTGTGTGTGAAGAAGCGGTGATACTGGGCGATGTCGCGCACTTTCATCCGTTTCAAAAATTCCTGTCGCACGCGCATTTCCGATTTGAGTGCTTCCAGCGCCCTCTCGATAAGCGAGCCATCAAGGTTGGTGATCATGCCGACAGTGTGCGGCAGTCGTGTAAAAGCGTTGAACGTGCTACCGCCCTTAAAGTCGATCAAAAGCAGGTTGAGCAAGCGCGGATCGTGTTTGAGTACCAGTGAGCAGATCAGCGTTTGCAGAAATTCGCTTTTGCCCGCGCCCGTTGTTCCGGCGATGATCCCGTGCGGTCCGTGATGGTTTTCCGCGAGGTCGATCTCGGTGCTGCGCGTAAAACTGTCACGCCCAATTGAAATGGGATGAGGCAGTACACCGTTGGGGCTAATCTCTCCCCAATAGGATTCAATCTGTTCGTACAGTGCCTCGACTTGCTGCACGCCGTAGAGGTCAAGGAAATCGACGTGTCGGGGGATACGTCCGCTGGTGACACTTTCTTGCGCCACGAGCGACGCTTGAGTGCGTGCCGTATTCTCGGCGTCGGGGAGTGACAGACTATCGACTTTCCCGACGATCTCCTTCCGGTCTGCGCCCGTCTCGAAATAATGAAACTGCTCCTCTTGCAGCAGTTCGAGTACGGCGTTGCAATCGCCGGGAAGCATGTTTGTGTTCGCGCTCAGGAAAATCAGGGACGCTCCGACCCGTGATCCTTCGCGCAAAATCATCGTCGTAATCGCTTCAGAGTCCGTCGTTTGTTCGCCGTCTATCATGATCAGTAAGTGGGGAAGCTGAATGTTCTTCTCGCGCCGTTCTTCGATGAACTGGCTGAGATTGGCAAGCAGCTTGCGGATGTTCTCATCATCGAACGCCAAGAGATCAGCCGATCCCCCGCGATGAGTCTGGCTGGTATGGGGAAGCCATTCAAGCCAGCGCCAATCTTCGTATGCTCCCTGCCGCGCCAGCAAATGGATATGCAGTTCTTGCGGGGCGTGCATTCCGGCGAGATGTTGGAGCGCCGCCCTCGACCAGTTCAATCGGGCTTGGCGTGTCCCGCACACACCGAGCGCCCAACGGGTTTTCAGCGGTGTGACAACGGGCGCGGACTCTAAAAACCGATAATCGTGGATAAAAGACAGGTCATATTCAGATTGTGCCGCGTCGGGATCAGGCAAATTGATTGTCACAGGGGAAGCGATTCGACCCGTTCCGATCCGTAGGCTGAGGAAATCATAATCCATCGGGCGGCGCTGCCAGAGTGGTGTGGCGCGAGTCATGACGATGCTGGAAACATCAGCAGGGGCGGGAAAATCCGCTTCGAGGATCGCGCGGTAAGCATCGTGAGCAGCTTGCAAGCGGGAATGTTTACGCGATAACAGGCGCAAATAGCCGATCCGCGCTTCCTCGCGCCGCACGCGATACTCACGCCGTCGTCTGTTTTGCACCCACAGGGTACTGCCCACTGTGAACACAAGCAGCGCCAGCAGAGGCAACGCCGACAGCACACCCGAACCCGTATCTATTGAACGCAAGAAATAGAATGCGGTGATCAACCCGATGCCGATAGTGGGCAGTAGGATGATCAGCAGACTTTGTTCCGGCGGGGGTGGTGTTTGAGGCGGCGAAGGAATATCGACTTGAATGTCCGGTAGTTGCGGCGTCGGAGTGCGTGGTGGACGGTTGAAATTCACTGCCAAAACATCACCGTACATGAAACTTCCCTAAAATGACTCGTCAACAATTTGCATTCGCCGCGCTTGCTGTTCCAGTTCGGTGGCGAATCCTTCCAGAATGGCGACCCATTCTTCCATTTCCGTGACCGTTTCGCCCCATACCGAGAAAAAGCGTTCGGCGCGTCTGCCAATCCAGTGGATGCTGTCCACTGTGCCGCGCAACCGCTGAATTTCGGTACGGATGGTTTCCGTTTCCTGTCGGATACGGGCTGCCCGCTGTAATAATTCGGTATAGGGGACGCGAATCAGATCGCTCATGATTTGTACTGCGTTCGCGCTGCGACTTCAATGTCATCGGCAGAAGCGTTTAATTTGTCGTGAAAAGCGCCCAGTAATTCAAATGTTTCTTGCAGCCGAGGCGTGAGTCGAGCGTATTCCGCCCGGAAAACCTCCGCGCCGATGCTCATAAAGCGGTCTGAACTCAAGGCGCGGACTTCGGCATCAATGGTATCAATGGAGCGGTTAATCTGGTCTGTGCTGCGGCGGATAATCCCCGCGGCTTCGCGCAGTTGATGCAGCTTGGCATAAATTTCCCCGGTAGACATCAGTCAATCTCTCCACTAGGACACATTTTGCAAAAGGAGCGTGAACAGTATCGCCGCGCAAATGAGGATCACCGAGACGATCATGAAATTCGGCAGACGCAACGCTGATTCGGGATGGACAGTCGATTTAGCGAAAACCTCGTCAGAAACATTGCTTTCGAGCGGCGCGGCAACCTGCGGCATCGCATCACGAAACGGCTGATTTTCCGGTGTTAGGATGCTCGCTCTGAGTTCAGCCACCAGATCAGCCAATGGGATAGGTTCAGCGGCATTCCAATCGAAGGAACGTGCGAAAAGCGCGTCGAGTCGCGCCAAATCAACGCCACGTAAATCGTAGGGAAGTTCGTGCGCTGCAATCTGCGAGGGGAGACGCCACAGTCTATCGGCTAAACGCTGTCTCGCTAATGCCCGCACCTCATCACGCGCCAGTCCGCCGTCTTGCGCCGTGAAAATGGCATGGACGCCAAACAGGAATTCGTAGGCGGTCAGCGCGAAGCCGAAAAGATCATGGGTGATGGTGGGTGGCTGATCGTCAGGGCATACATAGAAGGGCGTCCCCGCTGGCGACACCTGTGCGCCGATTTCCACCGCAATGCCGTAATCTATCAGGTGCGGCGCATCAATGCCGATGATGTTGGCAGGTTTAATATCACGGTGAATGAGTCCGTGTGCGTGTAAATGCGCCGCTGCTTGAGCAACTTGATCGAGAATGGATAGGCGGCGTTCTACCGGAATTTGCCAGATTGACCCGTCAGCGATCATCCGGTGAAATGGTTCGCCCTCAACGTATTCCATGATGATATGGGGTCGATCACAATCCAGATCAAAATCGTAGAGTGTGGGAACAGCGGGGTGGTCAAGACAGCGAAGCGCATTAATTTCTGTCTCGATGCTTTTTCGCTGCTGCTTATCATCGGGCTGGTTGATGAACTTGATAGCGACGACATGCTGGTTAGACAGCGCACGCCAAACTTCTCCGACTGTGCCGCTGCCTAGTTTTGCTTGCAGTTCGTAATCATCAAGATGTGAACGAGGTTTAGAGTCGATCATTACAATTGGGTAGCGTCAGCACGGGTATCTCCCGGCAGCGTAAAACGGACAGTAACCATACTTCCGAACTGCACCACATCTTCGTTATAAATTCGTACCTGCTGACCCGGCTGGATGGGTTCAAACTTGCCGTCTCGACGCAACGCCGTCCCGTAAGTGCTGTTCAGGTCAGTCAACGTATATGTTTTGAGGAGATCATCACCGTTAAACTGAGCATGTCGCCTTGAAATGCTTTTTTCGTCCAACGCCACCATCGTATTAGTTTCAGGGTGATAGAAGCGTCCGATCACGAACGAACTTCCCGGCAGAGTGATGTCGCTGACTCCTACAAGACCGCTCACAACGTTGATTTTGCCCGCAAGCACAACCGGGCGTGGAGGAGTCGCTTTGGGATAAATGCCGCCCTGCGGCATAGTTGGCATCTGGGGTGAGGTAGGCTGACGGGATGAAGGATGGCGGGCAGCAGTGAGATTTAACCGCAGCAGGTAGAGCAACTGAAGCAGGGCAACGATTGCAAGTGGAATGGGAACAAGCCGAAGCAGTTGCTCAATGTCAAACATAACGCGGCACTTTGCTAATGGTTATCTTGGCAGATTATACTCTTGTTTACACTTTTGAGGCAATTAAAGTAACGACGATGCACCCTTTTCGATTTCCCATTATCTCGCCTATACGCTGGATAAGCAACGGCATACGCTTCTTGATCATGCCGTTAAGAGCCATCTCTACCCGTTTTCGAACCAGCATCGCGGGTCTGCGTAGTATCACAAGACCCTTTTCACGACTGGATATTGCCCTGCCCAAAAAACGGGGTGAGGCAGTGCGAGAGTGGGTCGATAGTCTGCGTCCACAGCATACCGTGCGTAAACGACAGCGTATCAGCAACCGCGCCCAGTTCTCGCAAATTCACTTGATCCACTTAGCGAACGACAAGCGTGTTGTCCTTCATATTGGGACGGTCATCGGGCGGAAAATGGCAGAATTCGTGCTTAACCAGCCCAATGCTCGTGCGATTACGCTCCAGTTTACGCTCATCGATCCCTCAGAAAGCCTCATTCCCATTCGACTTACCTGCCTACCCAACAGTACGAAGTTTACGGTCAATGAGATTCCGGCGACTGGCGCAGTCTACCTGAGCAGTCGTGATACCATCGCAGTAGGCGGCGAACATTATCTGTATGAACTCTATGCAATGGATACCTCCCCGATTGCGACCCGTGTCGATGCAGGGTGGGCAACGACCAACGGAGCGGTGCGAGATCGGAACGAGGACGCGATTGGTCTTAGCCAGAACCCCAAAGGCTACCTATTCGCTATTGCAGATGGGGTGGGTAATGGGCAGGATGGAGATCGCATCAGCGCCTTTGCTATCCAATACTTGCTCGCCGTCTTTGATAAGAATATTGCGTTCGATCTCCCTTGGCGCGATATTTTCACAACCGGGTTTCAATACATCAACTCGGAAGTGCGTTATTTCGCACAAAGCGCCTTGCTGCCAACAGGTTCAACATTGACGGCTCTCGCCATCAAGAATTGGGAGGCGCATATTGCTCATGTGGGTGACTCTCGCCTGTACCGCCTTCGCAACGGCGCATTTGAACAGCTTACGCTGGATCATGTCAAGCGGGTTGCCGCCGAACTGCCGACACGGTATGCCAATGAGTCGCCTTCGCCAGCGCCCCTGCATGATGTACTTACCCGTGCTGTGGGTAAAGAGGACGCTATTCAACCCGATTTTCTGACGGTGGCGCTGCAACCCGGAGATCGATTCTTACTTGTGACCGATGGCATTACGAAACGCCTGCACCCAAATGAAATGTCGAGTATGCTTGCACAAATGCGCGTATCGCTGGTTGCTAAACAACTTGTTGAACTGGCAAATGAACGTGGAACCGATGACAATGCCAGTGTTATCGCGGTGGAAGTCTTGAGCGAAGCCTATATTGAGGATAGTTGGCAGGCAGTGGAAACAGATCGTGTTTTTGTTGGCAACCGCCGCCGTTCACTGCGTTTGGGGAAACGTGAAGAGTCTGTTACCGCCGCACCGCTGGTCAGTGATGGCTGTCTTTTCGTCGTCGTGATCCTCATTGTCATCGTTGTCATATGGGTACTATTGGGTCTCACCCTGAGCGCCGTCAGTGCAGAGGGCGCAGAGCAGTCAGTACCGGAATCCACGAATCAAGCCACATTGTTGGCGTATCACTGCACATTTGATGCGAATCAGCAGGTGTTTCATATCAATGTCGCAATCAATGATGAAAACGGGCTGCCGTTCGCGCCAAACGCCTACCAACTCTCTGCGACAGCGGCAGCCGAGCCATTTCCCGCCGAGGACGTGATCGATTCGGGTTCTGTAGAACGTCCACCTTTGCGTATGATCCTCGTCCTCGACCTTACGGACACCGTACCTCTTGAAAACATCCTCAACGCGATTAGCGGTGATTTCATCCCCCGCTTAAAGCCGCTTGACGAACTGGCGTTAATCACGTTCAGCGACGAAGTGTCCCCATCGACACGTTTCTATACCGATAAGAACCAATTGCTTGATGATTACCTGGTTGGTTTGACGACGGTAGGGGGAGATAACCGTCTCTATGAGGCGGTGCTTGACGCTGCTGACCTGTTTCCGTTCGATAGTGAAATGCGACAGGTGGTCTTGGTTGTAACCGACTCGGGACGACGCAGCAATTCGCAAACGCAGGTCGAGCAGATTGTCACACAGGCAAGCGCTGAGGGGACGCAGGTCTATTCGATTGGCTTCTACTCAGAAGATCGACCTGACGAAGCCGATTTGTTGGCACTTGCCACAGGAACAGGCGGGTTCTCATGGATTTATGCCGAAACGCCTAACACACCCAACTCCATCGAATCAGCAGTCAGAAGCTATTTTCAGGACTTTATCCGCCTCATCGACAGTGAAATCAGCGTCACTATCAACGTTGAGGATTTAGCGGCAAGCGAAAACAATATACTACCGATCACGCTTTCAGCCGAAGTACCTGCACTCGAAACATTGACCCACACGGTAAATTGTCCGCACGAGGTCATCACGCATTCTGTCGCGTTCACGGGGTCGATTGCTGAGACGACTATTCGCGGTCAAGCAGATATTGGCGTGGTTGTGTCACCCGCCTCAGTCGCTACCCGCGTCATATTCCGCGTTGACGGTGAAATCGTACAAAACTCGACAGCGACGATCTACACACTGGACGCCGCAGAAACCGCGCCGGGATATCATCAGATTGAAGTGGAGTTATGGAATCGCAGCAACGAAACGCTGGCAACCACGTCTGCCCCTCTGCGCCTGTTCACGCAGTTACCGCTCAGCCTGAATATCGTGGGTGGAAACAGACGCGACCTCAGCGGTTCCGTTGAATTTGAGGTGAGCGCCAACCGGGATTTCGCGCCCTCAGAGGTACAGTTGATGATTGCCCCCGTGCTTGATCTGGACTCGGCGCAGGTGTTGGGGACAGTAGACATCGCATCGAATGGACGGGGCGTATTCGAGGTTGAGGATATTGATACCGCAGTGCGGGCGTTGTTCCCTGAATTGGAAGAACGAGAACAGCTTCAGGTAACAGCGTTCACACCGAATACCTCTATGAATGATCCGATGCTGGCGAACAGCGAATCGCTGATTATTACGTTAGCGCGTCCCGTCGAAGTGTCGCCCATAATCGAAACTCCCGCGGCGGCAGTGGTCAGGTTCGACAACCTTATCAACAGCCTACCGATTCTCGGAACCGTTTTTTTCGGCGCAGTCAATATTCTGCTATTCCGCGCCGTTCGTAAGAGCCGCATCCGGCGCATCATCGGGCGTCCTGATAACTACGATCTCAGCCCACAGCTCATGTCGATCACCGTGTATCGCGGCGGAGTCCCGCAGCATTATACGCTGACGAAAAAGACGGTAACGATTGGGCGCAGTTCCACCAACGACATCAATTTGGGTGATGATCCGAACATTTCCCGTCAGCACGGCGTCATCATGTGGCGGCGCAATCGCTGGTATTACAGCAACCGTAAAGGCAGCTTAAGTGCGCGGATCAATGGGCGACGTTTTCACGGTTTCATCTACTATCGTCTAGAGCCAATGACCGAATTACAAATAGGCAATACGACGATGGTTTTCCATTCAAACGCGCAGCAAGATATTTCAGATTTCATCAAGACTGACTTATGAGTGTACTGAAATTTACAGCGGTACTGGTATCTGACAGCTCAAGCTATCCCGTTTCGACGGTCAGTTACGCCACTGTTGGACAGGTCGCTGAATTTCTAGGGGGGCAGGAAAACCGGATCGTGGCAGGTACACTCGAACTCGCCCGTCCGGTTGAGGCGCATCAGTGCTTGCAGGAGATTGATTTTCAGGCGGGTGATCGGCTGGTCGTGTTCACTCGAACCACGCAAGCGGCGGGATTTACGCCGCTGCGTCCGGGAGATAAAGTCATTCGCTTGCAGATTGGCGACACCGAAATTCGCACGAAAGGCAAAAAGAACCTGCTGATCGGCAAGTCGGATGAGAATCAACGCATTTTTCCTGAACTCGATCTGCGTGGTTTGGTGACAGAACACTCCCTCGATTATGTTTCACGCCAGAGTGTACAGTTGATGTTCGATGAGCAAACACAGGTCTGGGTTGCGGTCAAAGTAGGGCAGACACGGGTTGTGCTTGACGATCTAGACGTGGGAAGTCAACCGGTTGCGCTCAACGCCAATCACCTGATGCGGCTGTATCGTGCGAATGACAATCCCGCCATCAACCGTCCAATTGCAGAAATTCGGCTGAGTGCCGAAACGATTCCAGCGGGGGGAGATGCTTACAGTTTGCCCGGCGGCAGCTATCCCATTCGTATTATCGTGGGGGCGGAACAAGAATTGCGGACTCTACGCGCTTCCAGTACGCTTCCATTGGGGCAAATTGGCACAAGTCTCATCCAGTATCTAAATCCCGTGCTAATTTCCGACATGCAGCTTTATCTCATGCGCCTGATTCCTCCACAGACTCGCGTCTCTACGCTGAAATCTTCCGAGTTTTTGTACGCCGCCCTCCGCGTTCGCCCCCTATCGCAACCAAATGAGTGAGGCATTTTTCACCCGCCGATAAGTACTTTGCACGGTCCGGCGAGGACGACTTTACCTACAGGTAGATCGGCAGGATCATTGCAGGTCATCGCGGTATCGCCCATTCGCGCAGCGGGTTTATTATTGATCATCACCGTGCCGCTGCCCATGATAATCCTGCCCTGATTCGTAGCCTCTTTCTGCAAAGGTCCGCCTTGAGGCACGTGAGGAGGCGTATTAATCGCAACGCTGCCCGCAGTCGCGGCAGGTTTGCCTTCGATCATCACGTTCGTGCTTAATCCCGTTACCAAATTGCCGACGAAGGGAGACGGGAGCGGCGTTGGGACGGGTCCCCCCGGCGATGGGATCATGAAGATGTGCGTGTCTGTGGCGATGACTTTATCGCCCATTTTTGCAACAGGTTGACCCATCATTGCTACTCCATATCATTACAACGTGCTTCAAAAATAAAATGTATACATTTTATATATCCCTGAATTTTGCATTGTCGAATGCACAAACGTATTGTGGAAGCACGTTCGTTTTCGCGGGTTGCCACAAGCGATTGCAGAGGGTTTAGTTGATCAATTGACCGATTTGCCATTCATTATTTTGCGCTCTCACGATATTCTAAAACGGAGTTTGCAGATCGGATTAACGCATCAATTGGCGGCGTATGATTCTGTTTATCTTGCTCTTGCAGAGAAGCAAAAACTGCCATTGATCACAGTGGATGCACGGCAAGCAACTGCCGCCCGAACGATGGGGATTGTGGTCAAGCCCATCACCGATTTTCAACCGATCAACTCAACCTGACCTACACACGAAAGGAACGCTTGCATGGCAAACTTTGATTTGACGCGCCGACTCGCATTGAACGAGGGCGGCAAAATTCTCATGCTGGTGATGGATGGACTCGGCGGCTTGCCCCGTGACGCGGGCGGCTTGACCGAACTGGAAACCGCCAACACGCCGAACATGGATCGGCTGGCGCGGGAAGGCAGCACAGGCTTGAGCATCCCTGTTGCACGCGGAGTCGCGCCGGGCAGCGGACCCGCTCACCTTGCGCTGTTCGGCTATGACCCGTTTGTGTACGACATCGGGCGCGGCGTGCTGGAAGCGATTGGTATTGGCTTGGAAGTCAACGCGGGGAATGTGGCGGTACGCGGCAATTTCTGTACCATTGACGGAAACGGCATCATCACAGATCGGCGGGCAGGACGCATCTCGACGGAAGAGGGCGAAAAGCGCGTCGAACTGCTCAAGGGGATCAAGATTGACGGCATCGAAACGCAGATCAGGGCGGGCGAAGGCTACCGCTTCGCGCTGGTGCTGCGCGGTGACGGCTTGAGCGATCAGGTCGAAGATACCGATCCGCAAGCCACCGGATTAGCGCCTCTTCCCGCCCGTGCCAGCACCCCAGCGGGTGAAAAGACGGCGGCGATCCTTAATCAGTGGCTTGATGCAGCGAAAGAACGTTTGAAGGGTCAAGAACCTGCGAATATGGTCACGCTGCGCGGGGTCGCTACGGACCCCAACCTGCCTAAATATGAGGATGTGTATCGCCTGAAAGCGGCGTGCGTGGCAGTCTACCCCATGTACAAGGGCGTGAGTCGTCTGGTAGGGATGAAAACCATCGACACCGACGCGCACTATTCGATTGAGGATGAATTTCGCAAGGTCGCGCAAATCTGGGATCAGTATGATTTCGTGTTCTGCCATGTTAAATACACCGATAGTCGCGGGGAAGATGGCAACTTTGACGCGAAGGTGAGCATCATTGAGGAGGTCGATAACTATCTGCCGATTCTGCTTGACCTTAAGCCGGACGTGCTGATCATTACGGGCGATCATTCCACACCCGCAGTGTACAAGGCGCATAGCTGGCATCCTGTCCCGACGCTGTTGTGGGCAAAAACGGCAATGCCCGGACGAGTCAACGGGTTTGGCGAACGCGACTGCTTGTACGGGGCGTTGGGACAGTTCCCCGCCGTCGATTTAATGCCGCTGGCGTTGGGTCATGCCAACCGTTTCCAGAAGTATGGCGCGTAGGAGTTTACAGTTGACGGTTGACAGTTTACAGTGAAAGCGACACAGCTTTTTCTTTAAACTGTCAACTGTAGACTGTGAACTGCTATGGCAAATGTAGTAATCATCGGCGGAGGTTTGACCGGACTCGCGGCGGCGTGGGAGTTAGAGCGTCTGCGCGTGCCTTACACGCTCATCGAAGTGAAAAATAGACTCGGTGGAAGCATCATCACCGAACGGCACGAGGGATTCACGCTGGATGGCAGCGCCTTTTTGCTGGAGAAATACGGCGCGTGGGACTTTCTACCCGAACTTGGTTTAGAAGATGCGCTTGTGTCGTATGGGCGCTACCGTGATGGCGAGTTGGTCTATTTTCGAGAGGGTACGCAAACGCTGGTCGATACGATTGCAAGTCGCATCACGCCGCCGATTATGCGGCGCATGGCGGTGAGCAGCATCGGGCGGCTCGATTCGACGCGCTTTGGCGTGTGTCTCGAAAACGGCTTGATGCTCGATGCGCGGGCAGTGATCATTACTGCGCCCGCTCGTTACGCTGAACACATGCTGGTTTCGCTCGATCCCGATGTGGCGCTGAGTTTGCTCGATTATCGCTACGATGAGGTGGTGCGCGTCTCGTTGGGCTATCGCAAAAACGAGTTGACGACGCTCCCGTCGTCGGACGGATTCAAATTTGTCGAGTCGTTTGAGTTGCCAGAACGTGTGCCAGTTGATCACCTGTTGGTGCGTGCAGGGGTGCGCTTGGGCGGGGTGATCAAGACGCCAGCGGACGCGCTCGAACAGGTCAAAGCACGGATCGCCGCGCCGCCGGTTATGGAATGGGCGTCGTATTGGGCAGAAGCCGACCCGCTCACGCGGTATTTGCCGGAACACGCTGCACTGATGGACGAAATTGATCGACGGCTGCCCGCCGGAGTCGTGCTTGCGGGGAGCGACTATCGCGCCCGTCGGCTGAATCAGCAGGTGGACGACGGACGCGCCGCCGCCCGCAAAATCGCCGCTTATATGGGGGAAGGTTAATTGCCCAATTTTGAGGCTTTTACGGATCATCAAGGACGAACTATTCGACTCACCGATGAAAGATGGGAACATATCAATGCCCATCCTGAGATGGTAGATCAACGTCAACGACTTGTTGAAACGCTTGTCAATCCCGATAATGTAATTGCAACCACTGTAGATGCCAGTGTTCACGCTTACCAAAGAGGGTATGTTCAAACTCCGGTAACGAGTAAATTTTTGATTGTTGTAGTGAAAATTCTGACCGATGATGCATTCATCATCACTGCATACTATAGCAGTCGGCAAAAGAAAGGGGATGTGCAATGGCAGAAGTAAAAGTCTGGTATGACCGCGAAGGCGATTTCTTGGAAGTCATTTTCGAGGATGCGCCAGCTTCTTTAGAGGAAGTCAACAATGATGTGTTTGAGCGGCGCACCCCTGACGGTCGTGTGATCGGCTTCGCAGTGTTGAACTTCAGCCATCATGACCGCGATAAACTTAGTTTGCCCATTACCCTGACGGCAGCACGCTAGGCAAGTTCGTAGCGTTCCCAGAATTCGCTGTCGTTTGTGGAGTAGGGTTCGCCGTTTCCGCCGACCATCACCCACCCGCCCACCGGCACGGTGATCGGTTCTACGCTCTCCATCGACTTGATGAGGGTGGGTTGGGTGACTTGTTTCGCCCATACACCGGATATTTTGTAGTAAGGAAGGCAGCCATTAGCGAGCAGGTCTTGTTCGGCAGGAGAGGGAGTCCAATCTTCATCCCATAGGCGATGAGTCTGATAGAACGTGTCTGGTTCGACGGGACGTTGAGGATAATCGTCCATGGTGGGCTGCACATCGGAGTCGTTCGGGTCGTAGCAGATTATGTAACCCGCCGGGGCGACCAGTGTGTCAAATTCCACATGGATAACCTTTGGGGCTTCTTCTTCTGGCAGTTCACGCGCCAAGATCACCGTTTTTTTGCGGCGATAGAAGCGAAAACCCGCCGCCCGCAGTTCGTCTTGCGTCCAGTGATGCTGGGTCAATATCTCCATGAAGTCCCCCTTTGGTCACAATGATCATACGCTGGCAATTGTGCATTGACAAGGCGTATAGGCGCGATCAAAAATATAGTTGCTTTGGGAGAGTAAATCTCTTGAAACGGCACCTTAAAAATGTGATACGCTATGCTAAAGCCTACATCAACCAAAAGGCAAACAGCAGTGGATCCCACCGGAAGCGTCAGCAAGTATTGGGATAAACGTCGTCGTGAGCAAGCAGACTACGAAGCAAATCCCAAGCGCTGCTTAATGTGCAATGAGCCTATTCTCTTTGAAAAACGTACCAACAAGTTTTGCAACCAATCTTGTGCGGCAAGTTTCAACAATCGAGGGGTAGCACGACATTATACCCACTCGAATGTATGCAGTTGTGGCAGCATCAAAAAACGTCACAACAAATATTGTGTTGACTGTAGTGATAGTCACGTATATCAGAAACCAGCGTCGTTTGCGGAAGCAAAATCTCAAGTTACCCGTAAACGAATTGTTTTAGAGAAACGCGGGTATCGCTGTGAAGGTTGCGGTTTGAGCGAATGGTTAGGTAAACCGATTCCAATTGAAGTTCATCACATTGACGGTAACTCTGACAATGACACCGAAGAAAATTGGCAGTTATTATGTCCGAACTGCCACGCCTTTACCGATAACTATAAAGGCGCGAATAAAGGCAAAGAGGGTGAACGTCAAAAACGACGCCGTTCACGGTACGCAAAAGGTTTAAGTTGGTAACAGGTTAGTATACGCCGCCTTAGCTCAATTGGTAGAGCATATTACTTGTAATAATAAGGTTATCAGTTCAAGTCTGATAGGCGGCTTGTATATATTAATAATAAATACTTGAGTGTCAGAAGTGGAAACAGAATAATTTCCCCAATCCACCGTTGACTTTCTTTTGGCCGTAACGGATAATCGCGGTAAGTACCTCAACAATCACATATTCATGGGTCCATGTCCCGAGCGGCAAAGGGGTCAGACTGTAAATTTGATGCGCGACGCGCTTCGCAGGTTCGAGTCCTGCTGGGCCCACATGAACTACCCGCACTAGCGGGATATTTGCTCCAATAGCTCAGTAGTAGAGCACTTTGTTGGTAACAAAGAGGTCATGGGTGCAACCCCCATTTGGAGCTTCAAAACACCTCAGATGAGAACTAATGAAATAGGGTAGGGAAATAATGGCGAAGAAGGGCAATCGCGTTCTAGTCAAGATGAAGAGTACGGAAAGCGGTCACATGTACTACACACAGAAGAACCGCCGCAACGACTCTGGACGACTGGAACTGAAGAAGTATGATCCGTTTATTCGTAAACACGTGATCTACAAGGAAACGAAGTAGCGGGTTGAC
>JBBQRJ010000014.1:0-24350 GCA_038214955.1 Aggregatilineales bacterium
AGAGAGTGTCTAAAAAGCGACAATTCGCCATGTCACCGCCAGAGGCTCAAAGCCTCCGGCTACCCGAAAAGCCTGTAAGCCTGCTGAAGCAGGCTGTTCAGCCCCGTTCACGGGGCTTACTACCCCTTGCCGGATGCTTTAGCTTCCGGCTTATTAGACACCCTCTTAGACACGCTATAGGTATGATCTGGGTCTCTACTTTTAACTTTTAACTTTCTACTTTTGACTCTCTTCAATCGCTTTTTGAATTGCTGCGCTCACTGCCTCAATGGATTGCTCGGCAGAGATGCGATTGACCAACTTTTCGGCTTCAAAATAATCGATCAGGGGCTGAGTGGTCGCCACAAACGTATCAATCCGCTTCAGGATTGCGTCTGCGCTGGCGTCGTCGGGACGGCGTACCAATTCCGCGCCCGTTTCTTTTTCAACAGCAACCAGACGGGGCGGAAACATTTTTTCGGGATGATCCTGAAACTTGAATTCGATCCCATGGGCATGGTAATAAATATTATAGCTTTTGCCCGACGCTGCCGAGACACGTCCAAAAGCACGCTTGAAGGCAGTATGCAGGTCGAGTTCGAGCAGCAGCACCGTTGCGATCTTCTGCTGGTTTTCTGCCAGATAATGTTCGAGCCATTCCGCTTGATTGGGCGTGCGCGGGTAGCCGTCGAAGATCACCCCGTTTTTCGCATCATCCCGGCTCAGGCGATCTTTGACCACTTCGTTCGTAGTCGCATCATCGACCAAACGCCCCTCTGCCATAATCTGCTGGACTTTCTTGGCGAGGTCGTCCTCACGGGTTTTCATGGCACGAAAGAGATCCCCTGTCGAAACGTGCGGAATTCCATACTGTTCGCGGATGAACTTGGCTTGTTCACCTTTGCCCGCGCCCTGTACGCCCATCAGGATGATATATAAGCCCATTTTTGAGACTCCAGTGAAATAAGTTTCAAAGGCGCACGAGGATTGCGCCCATAGAATTTAACGGCAGGGGACACGCGGTTTCAACCGGGTGGGGAATGCCGTCTTGCTTCATTTTCTTCAACATCGACGCTCGTTCCCCGAAGGGAGACAGTTTTTTGAGTTACCTCTGGAAAACTGCCAAACCTGCTCCGCTTGCGCGGGTAACGTTTGCCTCGTCAAGATTATCTCGGCTTGTTCTGCTCAACACACTGGCTTAGACCCCCAACCTGTTTAATGTTGAACGATAGAGCTACCGACTGGCACGCATCCGTAGGTATCACGACCGACATAACGTAGCACCTTGCGGCACTCAGACTGGTCAACCCGAGCATTTTCATGCTCCCGGTTTTAACCGGGGGTCGTTGACTCAAAACCCTATCAACCTCACCCTGTCTCGCTGCGCTCGACTCCCCTCTCCAAATGGAGAGGGGTTGGGGGTGAGGTTCAAAATTTCAGATAGGTTTAGCGCATGAAGCGGTCGTAATTCCGCATGACTAACTGCGCTTCAAGCTGGCGCAGCGTATCGATCACGACGCCGACAACGATGATCAAACCCGAACCGGAAAGCACGAGCGCCGCATTACCTGCCGTCCCGCTGACAAATTCTGTCGGGAACAAGAAGCGGTTGATGAAGTCCACGATTCCGGGCGTGACAGCGATGACCCCCAAGAACAGCGCCCCCACTAAGGTGATGCGCCGTACCACGCGGGAGATATAAACCTGCGTGTTCTTGCCGGGACGAATGCCGGGAATAAACCCACCGTTGCGCTGCAAGTTCTCGGACAGGTTTTGGTTGCCCACCATAATGTCCGAATAGATGAACGTGAAGCCAAACACGAGTAGGAAGAACGTCACCCAGTAGATACCGCCCTGCTGCTGACCAAACGTCGTGGTAATTGACGTTCGCAGCGGACCATCGGGGAACAAGCCCACAATGAGCGCCGGGAAGGTGATGATCGACTGTGCGAAAATCAGCGGGATCATGCCGACGGAGTTCACTTTCAGCGGAATATGTGTGCTTGCGCCGCCGTACTGCCGCCGTCCGCGCACACGTTTCCCATACTGAACAGGGATTCGTCGCACACCTTCCTGCACCAGGATCACACCGATCACGCCGATGATGATAATCGCAAGGAACATGAGCAACTGAAAAATAGGCTGTGTGGAACTGGTCAAAAGCCGCTGCAAATTACCCGGCGCATGCGACACGATACCGGAGAAAATGATAATCGACAGACCATTGCCGATCCCCTGTTCGGTGATCAAGTTGCCAAGCCACACGGCGAACATCGTTCCCGCTGTCATCGTGACAACGACCGTGACTGTGAGCAAAATGTCTGAACCAAAGCCGGGGATGATTTGCTGCCCGTTGTTGAGCGAGCTAAAAATCTGAACTTGGCTGATAGCCTGCAAAATCGCAAACGGAACTGCCAAGTAGTAGGTATAGGATTCCATCCGTTCCTTGCCACCCGGTTCTTTCGTCATCGCTTCAAGCTGAGGGATGACTGGTGTCAACACTTGCAGAATGATCGATGCGGTGATGTATGGATACACCCCGTTTGCGATCACGCTGAAGTTTGCCAAAGCCCCGCCCGAAAGCAGATTGAGAACACCGAACAGACCGCCTTGATTCTCGATCAGGCTTCGCATCGCGTCACGGTCAACACCGACGACAGGCACATGCGCCGCGAACTGATAGATCACCACAATTAGCAGTGTGAATAGGATTTTATTGCGAATGTCCGGCAGGCGGATGGCATTACGCAGACCTTCAATCATGCCATTATTCCTCAAATTTATCGAGTACACGAAAAAGTAGGGGTGAGAGTAAGTTTTACCCTCAACCCCTACCGGATTCTACGCCTGTCCATAGAATTTGGCGAGTTTTTCTTTGGGGAGCAGCTTCACGGTGAAGCGTGCGCCTGTCAACGGCAGCGGAACAATTTCAAAGGTGCCGCCCGCTTCGGTGATTTTCGCCTGTGCAGTCTTGCTCAAGCGATGAGCGCGAATGCTAAACGACTTCTTGAGGTCGCCTTGTCCGAGGATAACCACCGGGCGAAGCGCCTTACGGATCAAGCCGACTTCCGCCAGCAGTGCCGGGGTAATCGCCGTACCCGCTTCAAACCATTCTTCCAGCGCCCCAACATTCACTTCCTGATATTCGATACGGAAGATGTTGGTAAAACCACGCTTGAACGGCAGACGACGAACTAACGGAAGCTGACCGCCTTCAAAGTAGGCGGGGCTTTTTGAGGTACGACCACGTGCGCCTGCACCTGCCGAACCACGACCTGATGTTTTACCATGTCCCGACGCAATACCGCGTCCAACACGGGTTTTCTTTCGTTTAGAACCCTTATCGGGTTGTAAATCGTGCAGCTTCATTTAGTGCTACTCCTGCACATCTTCGACGACGAGGAGGTGACGAACTTTGAACACCTGCCCGCGGATCGTCGGCGTATCTTCTTTAATAACGCTGGTCTTAACATGGCGCAGCCCTAACGCTTGCACTGCGGCGCGTTGACCTTGCTCGTAACCAATCGGGCTTTTGACCAGCGTAATCTTGATCTTAGCCATTGGTCTTTTTCTCCGCATCGTAACGCGGACGTTCCCAGAAGGGGCGCATCTGGTCTACCGGCTTGCCACGCATCGCCGCCAGTTGTTCGGGCGAACGCAGCATTTGCAGCGCGGCAATCGTCGCCATAGCGACGTTCAACAGATTGTTGCTGCCCTGACTCTTGGTCAGAACATCACGCACGCCTACGGCTTCGAGGACGGCACGCACACCACCACCAGCGATAACGCCAGTACCGGGAGCAGCAGGACGCAGCAGGACTTTCGCCCCACCGTATTCCGCGACCACAGGATGCGGGATTGTCGAACCAGAGAGCGCAATCGGGTACAACCGACGGCGTGCGCGTTCAGTCCCCTTACGGATGCTGTCCGGCACGGCACGCGCCTTGCCAATACCAATACCGATTCGACCACGACCATCACCTACCACCACGACGGTACGGAAGGCGAAACGGCGACCACCCTTAATCACTTTGGCGACGCGCTTAATATCAATAACACGTTCGTCAAGTTCTTCTTTTTCCTCACGCGGTTCACGCGGTTCACGGTCACGACGGTCACGGCGATCACGACGCTGACGATCACCACTATCGGCGCTGCCGCCACCTTCACGCGGATCGCGTTGTTCTTTAGTATTCGCCATTAGAATTTAACGGCAGCAGACACCGGATTTCAACCCGATGGGGAATGCCGTCTTGCCTCCTTATCGTTCAACATCGACACTAGCCCCCCGAAGGGAGGCAGTTTTTTGAGTTACCTCTGGAAAACTGCCAAACCTGTTCCGCTTGCGCGGGTCACGTTTGCCTCGTCAAGGTTATCGCGGCTTGTTCTGCTCAACACACTGGCTTAGACCCTCAGCCTGTTTAATATTGAACGATAGAGCTACAGACTGGCACGCATCCGTAGGTATCATGACCGAAATAACGTAACACCTTGCGGCACTGAGACTGGTCAACACGAGCATTTTCATGCTCCCGGTTTTAACCGGGGGTCGTTGACTAGAATTCAAGCCCCCCCTCGCGTGCGCCATCGGCAACTGCCGCCACGCGACCATGATACCGATAGCCGCCACGATCAAAGACGACTTTGCTGATCCCGGCGGCTTTCGCACGCTGGGCAATCACTTGTCCAACAATCTTCGCATGTTCGATTTTCGACTTGCCTTCGACCTGCGCCGACACTTCTTTGTCGATAGTGGACGCAGATGCGAGCGTGTGACCGGCGACATCGTCGATCACTTGCACGTAGATGTTATCGAGGCTGCGGAAGACGTTCAGACGCGGACGTTCCTGTGTTCCCTCGACACGACCGCGAACGCGGCGGTGACGGCGATTACGCGATTCACGCTTCTTAACAAGCTGTTTTGCAGTTGCCATAGCTTACTTCCCACTCTTCCCGACCTTGCGGCGCAGGATTTCATCAGAGTAACGCACGCCCTTACCCAGATAGGGTTCCGGCGGACGCAGTTCACGAATGTTGGCGGCGACCTGACCGACGACCTGTTTATCCACGCCTCTGACGCGGATAAAGAATTCCGTCGGGTTCGGACGCTCCACCTCGAACGTGATGTCCGGCGGTGGTTCGACCAAAATTTCGTGCGAATAGCCCAGTTTCATGAGCAAGTTCTTGCCCTTAAGTTCGCCGTTGTAACCAACGCCGAACACGGTCAATTGCTTGACATAGCCATCCGAAACGCCCTTGACCATGTTCGCTACGAGAGCGCGGGTCAAGCCATGCAGCGCCCGGTGAGCGCGTTCATCCGTGGGTCGCGTGACGACGAGGTTTCCCTCGTCTTGTGCAACCTTAATATCGGGGTGAACGCTTATCGAGAGTTCGCCCTTCGGTCCCTTGACGGTGATGTTTTGACCCTTGATCTCAACACTCACCTTTGCCGGGAGCGGAATGGCTTTTTTACCAATACGAGACATCGCTATCCCCCACTTACCAGACGTAGCACAGGACTTCACCGCCAACACGTTCGCGGCGAGCCTGCTGTGCCGTCATAACGCCCTTCGGCGTTGTGACAATCGCAATACCGATGCCCGACATCACGCGGGGCAGGTCGGCACGGTTGCGATAAACGCGCCGTCCCGGTTTGCTCACACGTTGAATGTGGGTGATGACTGGGCGGCGGTCACGGCGCGAGCCGTAATACTTCAACTTAATGGTGATCAGGCTAAAAGGCTTTTCTTCACCGATGGAATAATCCTCGACATAGCCTTCTTCCGTCAAAATACGAGCAATTTCCACCTTCAACTTGCTGTTAGGCACTTCAACGGTGGTCATGCCAGCCATTAGCGCATTACGAATGCGCGTCAGCATATCGGCGATAGGATCGCTAATCATGCAATATCCTCTTTCTTACCAGCTTGACTTGACCACGCCGGGGATTTTGCCCTGAAGCGCCAAATTACGAAAATGGATGCGGCACAGTCCAAAGCGGCGAATATAACCGCGTGGGCGTCCACAAATCTTACCCGAATTCGGGTCTACATATTGGCAGCGATTACGCACCTGTACTTTATATTTACGGTGGTTTTCGCGTGCCGTCGCGGATCGTTTTGCCATAACTGACTCGTCCTGTCTACTTAACTCTCGCGGAAGGGCATCCCCAACAGTTTCAGCAGACGACGCCCTTCCTCGTCCGTCTGAGCAGTCGTGACAACGGTAATTTCCATGCCGCGCACTTTGTCGATCTTGTCGTACTGAATTTCCGGGAAGACCAACTGTTCACGCAGACCAATGGTGTAATTCCCACGTCCGTCGAACGTATCCGGCGAGACGCCACGGAAGTCACGAATACGCGGTAATGCAACGTTGATCAACCGATCAATCATCGCCCACATCCGTTCCCCGCGCAGAGTCACTTTCGTACCAATGGCACGACCTTCACGCAGCTTGAATGCCGCGATGCTCTTCTTGGCTTTGTTGATCACAGGCTGCTGCCCGCTGATCAAGCGCAAGTCCGCTACCGCTCCATCCAACGACTTGGGTTCGTCAACCGCTTCGCCCACGCCGATGTTGACCACGATTTTTTCAATACGCGGTGCTTGCATCACGTTCTTGTAACGGAATTCCGACATCAAAGCCGGGATGACCTGTTCTTTATAACGCTCTTGAATCTTGTAAGCCATGATCGTCCCTTACTCGATGTCCTTGCCACACTTCTTGCACACGCGGACTTTGAAACCGTCCTCGCGTACTTTGAAGCCCACGCGGGCTTTCTTGTTGCAGTTCGGGCAAACCAACATCACATTCGACAGGTGAAGCGGGGCGTCGAATTCCACGATTTGCGCGGGAATTTGCTGCCGACCCGCTTGCTTCGCCTTCTGATGCCGCTTCATGACATTGATGCCCTGCACCACCACGCGATCTTGACGAGGAAGCACGGCAGTTACTTCGCCACGTTCCCCTAAGTCTTTACCGGCGACCACCTCTACGGTATCGCCCTTCTTAATCCGCTGCATCTTCTACCCTCACTTTTTATCTACAGGGTTTCCGGCGCAAGCGAAACGATTTTCAGATACCCTCGGTCACGCAGTTCGCGTGCCACGGGTCCAAAAACACGGGTGCCACGCGGGTTCTGCATGTCTTCGTTCAAAATCACCACCGCGTTGTCATCGAAACGGATATACGATCCGTCGTCACGCCGATATTCTTTCGCCACACGCACGATGACCGCTTTCACCACATCGCTCTTTTTGACGCTGCCGCCGGGTTGCGCGCTCTTGATGGTGCCAACAACAATGTCGCCAATACCACCATAACGGCGGAATGAACCGCCGAGAACACGAATGACCAACAGTTCTTGAGCGCCGGTGTTGTCGGCTACTTTAAGACGGGATTCGTTCTGGATCATCTTCGCTTTGCTCCGTCACTTATGCTTCGTCAGTGCCGCCTGTCAAACCGGCTTCGTCTGCCAGTTGACCAACCTGCACTGCGCCCGTCGATTCGATCACTGCTTCAACCGCCCACCGCTTATGACGGCTCAACGGTTTACTTTCCACGACGCGCACAAGCGCCCCTTCTACAATGGCGTTGCTTTCGTCATGCGCCATGATCTTCTTCGTCGTCTTCACGACCTTCTTATAGATCGGGTGGAGTTTGCGGTTTTCAATCGCTACGACCACCGTCTTATCCATCTTGTTGCTAATGACGCGCCCAACAAGGCGGCGACGTTTGTTCGTCATAGCTCTATTTACCCTTCCGCCCTTGTTCGTTCAGGCTGCGTTCTTTGACAATCGTCAGCAGTCGGGCAATCGTGCGGCGCGTCGTGCCAATCGCATTTTGATCTTCCAACTGTCCGAAGGCTTTCTGAAAACGCAGGTTGAACATTGCTTCGCGCTGGTCTTCTAGCGCGTCAACCAATCCGTCATCGCTTAACTCACGAATTTCGCGGATGTCCATTAGTCCACTCCACCAATCTCTTGCCCGGAAATCGGGTCGATACGGCGGACAATCTTGGTTTTGATCGGCAGCTTGTAAGCAGCAAGGCGCAATGCCTCTTTTGCTTCTTCTTCGGGAATACCGCCCATCTCAAACAGAATACGTCCGGGGCGCACGACGGCGACCCAATATTCCACCGCTCCCTTACCGTTACCCATACGGGTTTCGGCAGCACGCTTCGTAAACGGCTTGTCAGGGAACACGCGAATCCACACCTTACCGCGCCGTTTGATGTAACGAACCATCGTGCGACGAGCCGACTCGATCTGGCGACTGGTCAACCAAATCGGTTCGAGTGCTTGTAACCCATATTCCCCAAAAGCTACCGTAGAGCCGCGCTGCGACAGACCCTTCATGCGCCCGCGCTGCTGCTTACGATACTTGACTCGTTTTGGCATCAACATAATTCAACCTCCTACGGGCTGACGTACACTTCTTTATTTTCGTTCTGCGGCTTCGGTCTTTCGATACCGAGAACTTCACCCTTATAGACCCACACTTTGACGCCAATGCGCCCGAAGGTGGTAAGGGCTTCCGCCTGAGCGAAATCAATGCTCGCCCGCAGCGTACCACGCGGTACACGACCATCGCTTGCCCATTCGCGCCGCGCCATGTCGCCACCCGCCAAGCGTCCGCTGACTTCGATCTTGATGCCTTGCGCCCCTTGCCGCATCGCCTGGCTAATCGCCCGCTTGATTGCACGGCTATGACCGATACGACGTTCCAACTGACCCGCGATGTTTTCCGCGATCAACAGGGCGTCCGTATCTGGCTTATCAATTTCGTTGACTTCAACTTTCGCTTTCTTACCCGTCAGGTCTTCAAGTCCCTGACGAATTTTCTTCACTGCCTCACCCTTGCGTCCAATGAGAATGCCGGGGCGGGCAGTGTGGATCGTGACCTGTAACTGGTTTGACTGCCGCTCGATTTCGATGCGAGAAACACCAGCCTTCGCGCCTTCCTTCTTGACATAGCGGCGAATGGCGAAGTCTTCTTGCAGCAGGTTGCGGTAGTTTGCACCTTCCGCATACCAACGGGCATCCCAGTCACGATTGATCTTGAGACGGAAACCAACCGGATGAACTTTACGCCCCATACTAGTTTGCCTCTCGCTCTGCCAAAATGACGGTCAAGTGTGACGTGCGGTGTTTACGTGGCTTATAACGTCCACGCGCTCCCGCTTTGAAACGCTTGAGCATCGGACCGCCATCGGCGAAAATCTTTGTGATGATCATATCCTCAGCGGATAGATCGTAGTTGTTTTCGGCGTTCGCAAGTGCCGAGGCGACGAGTTTTGCCACTATGGGCGCACCCTTTTGCGGCATAAACTTCAATGTCGCCATCGCCTGCTCTGCCCCCATCCCACGCACTTGATCAATGACCAAGCGCAGTTTCTGCGGGCTGATCGAAACGTAACTCCAGCTTGCGCGGACTTCCATCGCTCGATCTCCCTACTTCTTCTTCTTCTCGACCAGATGACCACGATACGTCCGCGTGGGCGCAAATTCGCCCAGCTTATGACCAACCATGTTTTCCGTGATGTAAATCGGAACATGGCGGCGACCATCGTGGATTGCAATGGTGTGACCGACCATTTGCGGGAACACAGTGCTGTCCCGGCTCCAGGTGCGGATCACAACTTTCTTATTCTCAGAGTTCAGCTTCTCAACTTTTTTGAGCAGCTTCGCACTGATGTAAGGACCTTTTTTGAGTGAGCGACCCATACTTACCTCAGCTTATAAGCTGTTAGCTGTTAGCTATTAGCTGTTAACTTTCTGCCTCTGCTAAACCCTAGATGATTTCCAAATCTGGAACATCTAGCATTTAGTTTTTAGCTTTTTGCTAACCGCTAATCGCTAACCGCTAACCGCTTCTCTTAGCGCCGCTTGCCACGACGACGGACGATGAACGAATCGGTGCGCTTGTTACGGCGCGTCCGCTTGCCCAGTGCTGGCTTGCCCCAGGGAGTCTTGGGTCCCGGCATACCAATGCCCGAACGACCTTCACCACCACCGTGCGGATGAGCACCCGGATCCATGGCGATACCACGAACCGACGGACGCCAACCCATCCAGCGAGTGCGACCCGCTTTACCGAGCTTGATGTTGCCGTGATCAGTGTTCCCCACCTGACCAATCGTCGCCATGCAGCGTTCATGCACCAACCGAACTTCGCCGCTCGGCAGACGAACCTGTGCGTAGATGCCTTCCTTCGCCAGAAGCTGACCGGAGACACCCGCTGAACGGGCTAACTGACCACCGTTGCCGGGGAGCAGTTCGATATTGTGGATCATCGTGCCGACAGGAATATCGCGGATGTAAAGTGCGTTCCCCGTGCGGATTTCTGCCGTTTCGCCATTCGCAACACGATCCCCGACCTTCAAGCCGAGCGGCGCGATGATATAACGCTTCTCGCCGTCTTCGTATTGCAGCAGGGCGATACGCGCCGAACGGTTAGGATCGTACTCAATCGCCAAAACGCTGGCAACCGAGTCGAACTTGTTGCGCTTGAAGTCGATCAAACGGTAGCGGCGCTTGTGACCACCACCACGATGACGCACCGTAACGCGCCCCGTGTTGTTACGACCCGACTGCTTACGCAGCGCCTCGGTCAGTGACCGTTCCGGCTTCGACTTCGTGATTTCATCAAAACTGTGACCCGTCATTCCTCTGCGCCCGGCAGAGGTCGGTTTGTAGATTTTAATCGGCATGGTTAGACCTCAAATATCTCGATCTTGTCGCCCGCTTTGAGCGTCACAATCGCCTTTTTCCATTGTTGTGACCGCTTATAAGCATGACGACCTCGAATACCGCGTTTGGCGGGCATGATCATGGTGTTAATCTTTTCGACCTTTACGTCGAAAATCGTTTCCACCGCCTGCCGAATTTGCGGTTTGTTCGCATCGCCGTGGACTTCAAACACGTACTGGTTGTTTGCTTCCATCAAACCGCTGCTTTTTTCAGTGACCACCGGGCGGCGGAGAACGTCGTACAAATGTAAGTCAGCCATGATTTATGCGTTCTCCTTTGCTTCGAGTCCCCAAATTTTGATGATCACGTCGAGCGCCTTCAACGACACAATCACTTTGCCATACTGAAGCAAATCACGAATATTCAGGTAATTGGTCAGCAGCGGTTTCGCATCTTCAATGTTGTGAACCGTGCGCTGCAACATTTCGTCATCGTGTGTGAACAGCACCAGCTTGGTATTAGCGCCCGCCAGCGTATTCAAGACCTTGACCATATCCTTCGTTTTTGGCGAAGGCGGCGTAATCTCGGTGACGAAAATCAATTGACCATCTGCCAGCAGTGCGCTCAACGCGCTGCGAATTGCACCACGCCGCATTTTCTTCGGCATGTCGAGGCTGTAATCGCGCGGCTTCGGTCCAAATGCACTACCGCCACCCACAAACTGTGGTGCAGAACGTGCGCCGTGACGAGCGCGACCCGTCCCCTTTTGCTTGTACATCTTCGCTTTAGTGCGGTTGACTTCGCTGCGCCGCTTGACGCTGTGCGTTCCCAAGCGGGCATTCGCCATTTGACGGACGAACGCTTGGTGCATCAACCCTTTGTTGATCTTCGCTTCAAAAATATCGGCGGGCAGATCAATCGTTTTAACCTGCTTGCCGTTCATATCCAGAACAGGTACTTGCGCCATTTCTAACTATCCTCTCCGTACACGAGCGGGCTTGATCACGACAATGCCGCCGTTCGCGCCGGGGACAGACCCACGTACCGCGAGGAGGTTCTTTTCCGCGTCTACCACCACAACTTCTAGGTTCTCGGCAGTTACGCGGTCATTCCCCATCCGTCCAGCCATGCGATGACCCTTGAATGTGCGTCCGGGCGTGGTCGTCATACCTACCGAACCGGGAGCGCGTTCACGATCACTCTGACCGTGCGTCTTGGGCTGGCTGTGAAAGTGATGCCGCTTGATCGTACCAGCGAACCCGCGCCCCTTACTTGTACCGATAACGTCCACACGTTCACCTTTGAGGAAAACGTCTGCCGTAATCGTTTGACCTTCTGCCACATCCACATCGCCGTTCTTGATGCGAAACTCGCGCAAGTGACGAAGGGCGGGCAGGCTGTTCCGCTTCAAATGACCTAAAGCACCCTTCGTTAACCGTTGGGGCTTGTTTACACCGAACCCAAGCTGAATGGCGACATAGCCGTCTTTTTCAGCCGTGCGTATTTGTGTAACGTAGCAGGGTCCCGCTTGAATGACCGTCACGGGAATAACATTCCCGACTTCGTCAAACACTTGGGTCATCCCCACTTTTTTACCGATAATGCCTTTCATTCAGATGCCTCCAGAGAGCGTGAATGCGCTCCCGAATAGATTTGCAGAGGCGGGCAAGGCTACCCGCGTGCAAAGATTACTTAAATCTTGATCTCAATATCCACGCCTGCGGGCAAGTTCAGGCGCATGAGCGTATCAATCGTCTTGCTGTCGGGGTCAAGCACATCGATCAAACGCTTGTGAGTGCGAATCTCGAAATGTTCTTGAGAGTCTTTGTCGATGAACGACCCACGTATCACCGTAAAGCGTTCGATCCGAGTCGGAAGCGGGACGGGTCCCACTACACGCGCTCCGGTGCGTTCCGCCGTCTCTACAATGCGCTGTGCCGATTGATCGAGTACACGATGATCATAGGCTTTCAGGCGGATACGAATTTTGTTCTTAAACATGGTCGATAGTCCCTCTGAGTAAGAGTGCCGGGGGGTTTAACCCGCCCGGCACTCTGCTCTATTCCTTCTCTGATGTCGCGTTTTACTTCTTGGGTTCGTCCAGCACTTCGGTAATCGAACCCGCGCCGACGGTCAAGCCGCCTTCACGGATAGCGAATTTCGAGCCTTTTTCAAGCGCGACGGGAGTGATTAGCTCAACCTTCAGGTTGATGTTGTCACCGGGCATGACCATTTCCACGCCTTCGGGCAGGGTCACGGTACCGGTCACATCCATCGTGCGGATGTAGAACTGAGGACGGTAGCCGTCGAAGAATGCCTTGTGGCGTCCGCCTTCTTCCTTCTTAAGGATGTAGACTTGGCACATGAAGGTTTTGTGGGGGGTGATGCTCTTGGGCTTCGCCAAAACCATACCGCGTTCCACTTCTTCACGCTGCGTACCACGCAGAAGGATACCTGCATTGTCGCCCGCTTCGGCTGCATCGAGTTCCTTATGGAACATTTCGATGCCGGTCACTGTCGTCGTGATGATTTCATCGCGCAGACCAATGATCGCAATTTCTTCACCCTTCTTCAGCGAACCGCGCTCAACGCGACCCGTCACCACCGTACCACGACCCTTGATCGAGAACACGTCTTCGACGGGCATCAAGAATGGCTTGTCTTTTTCACGGACAGGCGTCGGGATGTGTTCGTCAACCGTCCGCATCAATTCGAGGATGGACGCATATTCCGGCGCGTTGATGTCCATGCTGGTGCTTTCGTTCGCTGCCAACGCCGAGCCACGCACAATGGGCGTGTCGGGGAAGTTGTAGCTTTCCAGCAGTTCACCCAGTTCCAGTTCGACCAGTTCGAGCAGTTCCGGGTCGTCCAGTTGATCGATCTTGTTCAGGTACACGACCATCGCAGGTACTTCTACCTGACGAGCCAGCAGAACGTGTTCACGAGTCTGGGGCATCGGACCATCAGGAGCGCTCACCACGAGGATCGCGCCGTCCATCTGCGCTGCTCCCGTGATCATGTTCTTGATATAGTCACGGTGACCGGGGCAGTCTACGTGGGCGTAGTGGCGTGCATCGGTTTCGTATTCGACGTGACGAATGTTGATCGTGATACCACGCTTGCGTTCTTCCGGCGCGTTATCGATGTCAGCATACGCCATTTTCTGTGCTTTACCAGCCAGCGAGAGCGTCTTGGTGATGGCAGCGGTCAGTGTGGTTTTACCATGATCAACGTGACCAATCGTCCCGATGTTCACATGCGGTTTATTACGCGAGAACTTTTCTTTTCCCATTGTCAGTCCTTACCTTATTTCCTTCATTCAATCACGAACTTAGGGTGGGCAGCTAAAAAACTAGCTGCCACTCTTGATAACTTCTTCAGCAATGCTGGAAGGCGCTTGGCTGTACTTCTCAAATTCCATTGTGAAGCTGCCGCGTCCTTGAGTCATGTTACGAATCTGGGTCGCATACCCGAACATTTCACCGAGCGGCACGTTGGCATTGACCGAAGTCGTACCAGCGCCACGCGAGTCCATGCCGTGAATGATGCCACGACGCGAAGACAAGTCACCGACAATCGTCCCGGTATGTTCATCCGGCACAACGACTTCAACTTTCATCGTAGGTTCGAGCAAGACGGGTTTCCCCTTTTGCACGCCCTCTTTCAACGCCATTGAACCGGCAATCTTGAACGCCATTTCGCTGGAGTCAACATCATGGAACGCGCCGTCAACAAGGCTCACCTTGAGTCCGACGACGGGATACCCTGCCAACACACCGCCGCTCATCGCTTCGCGCACACCAGTTTCGGTGGGGCGAATGAATTCACGGGGGAGCGTGCCACCTTTGATGGCGTCTACGAACAGCAAGCCATCTTTCGCCAGTGCGCTATCTGCTTCAGACAGCGGTTCTAGGTACAGAACCACACGCGCATACTGACCTTTACCACCCGACTGACGTTTGAAGGTCATGTCGACACGTTGGTCGCGGGTGATGGTTTCGCGGTACGCCACACGGGGGCGTCCCACGGTCGCTTGCACACCGAATTCGCGCATCATACGATCCACGAGAATTTCGAGATGCAGTTCGCCCATGCCGCGAATCTTCGTCTGACCGAGTTTTTCATCGACCTCGATCTTGAAGGTGGGGTCTTCTTCTGCAAGGCGACGGAGCGCCTCACCCATCTTGTCCTGATCACCCTTGGTGTTCGGTTCGATAGCAACTTCGATCACCGGTTCGGGGAACGAAATGCGTTCCAGAACAATCGGATGGTCAATGTCGCACAGGGTATCCCCCGTGAACGTTCCCTTGAGTGCCAGAATTGCGCCGATGTCACCTGCGCGGACTTCTTCGATTTCCTCACGAGTGTCTGCGAACATACGCACGATACGACCAATACGTTCGCGGTCACCCTTCGTGCTGTTCATCATCATCGAACCCGCTCTGACCACGCCTGAATAGACGCGGAAGAAGGCGAGTCGACCCACATACGGGTCGGTGAGAATCTTGAAGACCAGCGCCGCTGTCGGTTCTTCATCACTTGGATAACGGACAAGTTCTTCTTCCGTCTTGGGATGAATTCCAATCACTGGCGGCACATCGAGCGGCGAAGGCAGCAGTTCAACCGCCTTGTCGAGCATCAACTGAACGCCCTTGTTCTTGAGCGCCGAACCGCAGATAACCGGCTGGATTTTGCTCGCAAGCGTCGCTGCACGCAGCGCCGGAAGCAGTTCTTCGTCGTTGATCTCTTCACCCATCACATACTTCTCGGTGAGGAAATCGTCGTTTTCAATGACCTTTTCGATCATTTCCGCACGCATCGTTTCCGCGCGTTCACGGTATGACTCTGGAATGGGGTGAACTTGAATGTCCGTCCCCAAATCGTTCCCATAGGTGTACAGTTCCATCGTCAGCAGGTCGATGATGCCTTTGAATTCAGCACCTTCGCCGTAGGGAATTTGCACCGCAACCGGATTCCCGTGCAGACGCTGGACGATCATGTCGATGCAGCGCTGCCAATTTGCGCCCGTGCGATCCATCTTATTGATGAAGCACATGCGCGGCACCTTGTAGGTGTTTGCTTGGCGCCATACCGTTTCCGACTGTGGTTCAACCCCTGCTACACCGTCAAAGACGACGATACCGCCATCTAGGACGCGCAAGCTGCGTTGAACTTCCGCCGTGAAATCGACGTGACCGGGTGTATCAATGATATTGATCTGGTGACCCTTCCATGATGCCGTGATCGCAGCGGCGGTAATGGTGATGCCGCGTTCGCGTTCTTGGGGCATATAGTCGGTAGTCGCCGCGCCGTCATGCACTTCACCGATTTTGTGAACCGCGCCTGTGTAGTACAGAACGCGCTCGGTGGTCGTGGTTTTACCGGCGTCAATGTGGGCGATGATCCCAATATTACGGACCTTACTCAGGTCGAGTTGTGTTTCTGTCTTTTTCGCCATGCGTTAAATGTTACTTCCCTCGTTCTAACGGAAGTGCGCGAAAGCACGATTCGCTTCCGCCATGCGGTGCGTGTCGTCCTTACGTTTTACTGACGCGCCCTGACCATTGAAAGCGTCCATCAATTCGCCCGCAAGTTTCTCAGCCATCGTGCGACCACCGCGTTTGCGTGCGTTTTCTAGCAACCATCGCATCGCCAGCGTTGTACCCCGATCCGTCGGAACTTCGACGGGAACTTGGTACGTTGCGCCACCAACACGCATTGGCTTGACTTCAATCGCCGGAGCGACATTTCGCAAGCTCTGTTCCATAACGTCAACGGGGTTACGCTTGAGACGTTCCTCGATGAGATCCAATGCACCGTACATGATGCCCTGCGCGATGCTCTTCTTGCCGCCACGCATCATCCGATTGATGATCATAGCAACATGAAGATTATTGAATTTATTGTCCGGCGGTGTAATCCGCTTCGGAGGACTTTTTCTTCTCGGCATTTCGCTAACCCTTTACTTTCTGCCCTTAGCCGGTGCGCCCTTGCCACCTGCTGCGGGTTGACCCGGTTTCGGTCGCTTAGAGCCGTACTTGCTGCGCCCTTGTTGGCGGTTCTTAACCCCGTCGGTATCTAATGTACCGCGCACAATATGGTAGCGAACACCCGGCAGGTCTTTCACACGACCACCGCGTACCAAAACGACGCTGTGTTCCTGCAAGCTGTGACCCTCACCTGGAATGTAAGCTGTAACTTCGATGCCGTTCGAGAGGCGGACACGCGCTACTTTCCGCAAAGCGGAGTTCGGCTTCTTCGGCGTCATCGTCTTCACGATGGTGCAGACGCCACGCTTTTGCGGCGAGCCTTTCTTACGGCGAGTGCGTTTTTGTTGGTAGACGTTGAGCGTGAATTGCAAAGCCGGGGCTTTGCTCTTCGACTTCTTCGGCTTCCGTCCCTTACGCACCAACTGGTTGATCGTTGGCATAAATGACTCCACTCGTCCTAAAAACTATCGCCTGAAACAGGCAAGCAAAAAGGCGTACTAATTCGTAACGCCTGTATGCATCTTGCTGTGGCGAGCCATTCCGCTGCGCGAAACACTTTCGCCACCTCTCGTCAATTCCGTCGCTGTGCATTGCCTCTTCCGAGGATACCGAGCGCCGTACATGCGTTGAGAAATGGTAACATCCCCCTACCCGATAGTCAAGGGTCATAAGAGGACAGAAGATCAACGTTTGCTGGCTAGTTCGTCCATTTTTACTGAAGCCGACTTGGATAGTTTGCCTGAAACCATGACAGGGTATGCAACCTTTACCTATCTTCGCTGATTAAAGATAACCTTTCTTAATAAGGCGTACTTTAGCGCTTATGCCGCATCTACGCCGCCTTTTAAATGTTTAAGTTAGTTTTCTGTAATATCGCTAACGAGCTACTTATCCTAAGATCACATGACATTTAAGTATTCATTACAGAATTAATTAAGTCATCTTGTGTTTTGGAGAAGTGCTAATGGTAACAAATCAACAACCTGTAAACCGGACGTCGACAAGTACGAATTACACTCGTCCAACGGTATACGAATACGATACGACTGCGATGATCTCGCCAACAGATCGCGTGCGGTGGGCTTCTATTCTTGCCGGATTGTTCACCGTACTGGCGTCGCTCGTATTTTTCACCGTGCTGGGGCTTGCCCTCGGCTTACAATCGTTTGATGCCGATAATCCGCAGAGCTTCGGTATCGGTGCTGGCATCTATGGCATCATCGCCGCTTTGATCGCGTTTGCGCTTGGCGGGTTCATGGCAGCAAAAACGGCTGCTGTGACAGGTACAGGCAATGCTATTTTACAGTCGGGCATGGTCTGGATTGTGACTATTGCGTTGATCGTTAACTTTATCGGTAACGGTATCGGAACCATCCTGAATGTCGCGGGTAATGCGGGAGCAACAGCGGCAGATGTAGCGGGTAACGTCGCCGGCGATGCTGCTGAAGCAGTAGCAGATGCTCCCGGTGTGCAGGCGACAGCGGCAAATGCAGTACCCGATATTCAAGCAACGGCTGGCGCGATTGCCGGGGATGTACAAGAACAGTTAGCCGATGTTACACCGCAAGAAGTCGAACAGGTGGCGGATAGTCTAGCGGACGGTCCATGGTGGACACTATTGGGATTAGGTATCACCGCGTTGGCGACGTTGGGCGGCGGATTGCTTGGCAAACGCAGCAACCCGGTTGACATTGCGGCTGACCCGCGTGTGGCAACCAACTAAACTGATCTGATCACCTGATTTCACGGGGGTGCAGCAATGATGCTGCGCCCCTTTTTTCATCTCCGCACAGGAGTGCGCGACATCATCGCCCCAACCGCACGAATTAACTCTTCAACGGCGACAGGCTTCCCTAAGAATATATCTGCGCCCGCTTCGAGCGCCTTCCCCATTTGATAACCCGCCGTCGCACCAGACACAACCAACACAGGCGTTTTAGAGGTTTCTGGCTGTCTGCGGAAGAACCGCATCAGATCAAACCCGTCCATATCATGCAGCATCAAATCCATCACAATCGCATGGATCACGTTCTGCGTGGTGACGCTCAGGGCTTTAGTCGCATCCGAAACGAGCGTCACTTTGTAACCCTGCATTTCAAGCGCCAGCTTAAATACGTTGCCCACATCTTTATCATCTTCGATGACGAGGACGTGTTTACCCGCGCCATTGGCTGATGCGACAGGCGTTTCAAAAATGGTGGGTGGCATAGGCTGGCTATGCGCCGGAATCACCGCAAAAAAGACTTGTAAACGCAGCCGCCCCAGTGAAATTTCGTCACCGTGACGCAGACGATACTCATTTTGTGGGGAGCAGACCATTTCATTTAGGCGCGTGCCGTTGGTGCTTTGCATATCTTTCACCATCAGCTTGCCTTCGCGCATAAAGATCATCGCGTGCTTACGTGATACGCCTTTGCCGAAGGCGTCACAGGTCGTCAAATCGACTTCGGGCATAAAACCCGTCGCTGCGTCTGACCGCCCCATAACCATCATATCTTTTACTTGCGACTGGAGGGTGATCGCTGTACCTACCGCTCGAAATTCGATCACCCAAGGGAGCAATTTATCAAGCGGTCCCGTTGGAGCGAGTATGCTTGGCGGGAGTGTAGGCGTAGGCATTTCCAGATGGCGCGTATTACGCTTTACTGACGTCTCGTCTGCCTTCATAATCGCCTTCCCGTAATGTATGACTCATCTTACAATCTTTAAGCCTTTATAGAATAACAGGGAATAGGACGCTGGTAATGCATAGGTTTTGTATGAATTTTCTAACGGCATAGAATCAAAAACGACAACCCATAGGCTGTCGTTTTTTTATTTGCGTGTTTATGGGTGTTACAGGCTTGGTGTACGGCGTCCGAAAATCAACGAGACGACGAACAAAATTAGGAAAACCACGAACAGGATTTGTGCGAGCCCCGCCGCTGTCCCTGCAACGCCTGTAAAACCCAAGAACGCTGCGATCAAAGCGATCACGAGGAAGATAATTGCCCAGCTTAACATCGTATTTCTCCTCATCATTGACATTTTGCTCTCACCGATACATAGATGTGAGAGCTAAGTTACGAACAGTATATCTTCATTTTTATTGAAATAAACAAAATTCACAGATTTCTCATTAGTTTTTAATCCAAAACGTAATATTAGAAATAAGATGCCAGAGGAATTTGCGCCGTGATTAGGTATAATCAGGCGGTTGGAAGGTGATTGTAAAGACCTATTCGACGCGGCAGGTTTGGACTACCCTACCGCTGAATGGACATGGGACGACTTTGCGGAAATTTCCCGCACGCTGACCGATGTGAGCAGTGATGTTTACGGCGCGGCGGTCTACAGCGAATACCAATCGGGCTACCCGAACTGGATTGCGGCAACAGGCATTCCGCCGATTGTCGGCGCGGACGCGGGTTTTTCCGCACGCTTTATTTTCTGCCTGTCGTGACTTCTACCGTCGCCGCCTCCATCGTATGGACATGGATTTTTCAGCCGCGCTACGGTTTGCTGATGATCCCGTTTCAGGCGATCTTGATCCCCGAATATCTGCTGCTGCGTCAGTTGGGCTGGCTGAACACCTTCGCCGCGCTGATCATTCCCGGCGCGTTCAGCGCATTTGCGATGTTTTTGCTGCGTCAGGCATTCTTGCAAATTCCGGTTGAACTGGAAGAATCTGCCATGATTGACGGGGCGAATCCGCTGCAAGTGCTTCGATTTATCGTGCTGCCGCTGTCTCGTGCGGCGCTGGTCGCCTTCGCCGTGATCACGGTGCAAGCGGCATGGAACGATTTTCTGTTCCCGCTGGTCGTGGCGAACGAACCGCAAACGCGAGTCGTCACTATCAGGATCGCGCTTCTGCAAGGTGAACGCAGCACACCGTGGAATCTACTGATGATGGGATCGTTTCTGGCGACTGTCCCTATGCTGATCCTGTTCGTCATATTGCAGCGTTACTTTATCGAAGGTGTGTCGATGACAGGCGTTAAAGGGTAGCCCTTATCTGCCCCCTCACCCCAGAATCATACGTAATGTTGACTCCCCTCCTTGAATTCGGGGAGGGGTGGGGTCTAACTATGAAAGGCTAAACATTGTCTGAAGTTGTTGCCCCCGCGCCGTGGAGACTCACAGGTGACGGTTATGTATTTTTCTACCGTTTTGACCGCGATTTTGCGCTCCAATGGACTCCCGAAGAACTTCAAGATCGCTATCGAGGCGGACTCGGTATCGTGGCGTTTGTCGATTACAAAACCTCACCCGTAGGCGCATATCGTGAACTGTTGTTCACACCCGGAACATTTTACGATGGCAAGAAAGCGCGTCATTCCATCACGCGGGTACTCGTCTCTAGCTATTCCAGCGTGATGGCGGGGCGAGCAAATTGGGGGCTTCCCAAAGAACGCGCCGCTTTTGACTTTCATGTGAATGAGGACAACAGCGAAACCCTCACCGCCACACTGATCAACGGCGATCCGCTGTTTGAATATCGGGTACGCGAAGGGCTGCTGAGGCTCCCTCTGCCGACAAACCGCTTCTTCCCCATGCGCTTTGTGCAGTGGTGGGAAGGACAGCAGTACAACACGCGCTTTTGGGGCAGTGGGCGCGTGAGTCTACTAGAGGTTGAGGCGCTATCCACCAACTTTGAGCAGTTTCCCGACTTACGCAAACAAACCTTTGCCGGGGCGGTCAAAATCACGGGTTTTCGCATGACGTTTTCCGCGCCAAAGGTGACAGTATGATTAACCTCACCCCCCAACCCCCTCTCCAAATGGAGAGGGGGAGACGAACGCAGCTAAACACGGGTGAGGTGCTATGATCGTGCGGGAAGCGACTCCATCGGATGCGCGGGATTACATTGCGCTGATCAAGGGGATTCTTGGCGAACAACCGCCCGTTGATACCCCTTACGAGGTAGGCGAGTTCAACCCGACCACCAGCGCGATCCGCGAATTGATCCTCGATTATAATGAGGCGCCAAACGGGTTATTCCTCATCGCGGAATCTGAAGGCGTGATCGGCGTGCTGACCTGTCGCGGCGGTTTGCTGGCAGCCGACCAGCACACCAGCGAACTTGGAATCTACGTGGCGAAAGATGCCCGCGATCAAGGTGTGGGGAATGCGCTCATGCGCCACGCGGTCACATGGGCGCGTGAGAGTCCGATTGTGGAACGGGTCGAACTGGAAGTTTTCGCGGGAAACGCCCGCGCCATTCACCTGTACGAAAAACATGGGTTCGTGCGCGAAGGCGTCAAACAACGTCGATACTACCGTCACGGCGTCCCCATTGATATGGTGATCATGGCGCTAATTTTAGAGAAAAAACAATGAACGCACTCTTGAAACGAATGGGTACGCTTGAAACTGCACCGCCTTGGGGCATGGGCGCGGTGATTTTGACCTTCGTCGGGGCATTCGCGGCGATCATCGTGGGGACGTTCTTCGGCTTTGCTGTGTTTGGCGAAGAAGTCGGCTATGGTTTACTTGCGGGTTGGACGATCAGCATGGGGTTGACTGTCGCGCTCGTGCTGCAAACCCGTCGCCGAGATCATGAATGGCTGAAACTTGAGCCACCTATAACGCCGCTCCCGTTGATTTTGTTCGTCGCATTCGGGTTCGCCGTCGCCGTTGATTTGATCGGCTTGGCGGTCACGCGGGACACCGGACTGGTGCTGACCGCGCCCGAACTGAGCAATTTCGGCGTCATGGGCGTGGCAGATTGGTTGTTCGCCATCGTCTTTATGGTGATCGCACAGCCTATTGCAGAAGAACTCGTTTTTCGCGGTGTGGCGCTTCCCGCCCTACGGGGATTACTTGGCGCATGGGCGGGCTTAGTCGTGACCGCGTTAGTCTACGCGCTGTTTCACCTGCTGGCGTACCCCGCAAACCCCACCTATGCGCCCCTCGTCGGCTTCTGGATTGGCTTGATACAACCGTTCCTCGCGGGCATCGTGATCGGTGCGGTGCGGGCATCCACCGGGTCAACCCGTGCGGCGATCATCGCGCACGCGGCATTCGGCTTGTTCGCTGTGCTAAAATTGGTGCTGCTGGCAAGCGGGTAAATCGCTATTTTCGGGCGGGACAAATCCCTCCCCTACCGTAATGGATTATACGAATTGATGAAAACGATCATGGTGGCATCGACCAACCCGGTCAAAATTGCGTCGGCGTTGGCAGGGTTTCAGCGCATGTTCCCCGACGAGCAATATACGGTACAGGGGATCAGTGTGGCGTCCGGAGTAAGCGACCAACCGATGTCCGACGCTGAAACCATGCAAGGCGCGATCAACCGTGCCGAAAGCGCACAGCAGCGCGAACCGGATGCCGATTATTGGGTGGGCATTGAGGGCGGCGTCGATTCACATGACGGCGCGTTACAGGCGTTCGCTTGGATCGTCGTGATGGGCGGCGGTCACATCGGCAAGAGTCGCACAGCAGCGTATTATTTACCCGAAGAAACGGCGAGTCTCGTCCGACAGGGGATCGAACTCGGTGACGCTGATGATCAGGTGTTCGGGCGCTCCAATTCCAAGCAGCAAAACGGATCCGTTGGCTTGCTCACAGGTGATGTGATTGACCGGACAGCGTACTATGTGCAAGCGGTCATTCTGGCGTTGATCCCGTTCAAAAATTCACAGTTCACGTTCTGAATCTTACCCCACCCCCGACCCCTCCCCGAATTCAGGGAGGGGAGGCAAGCCGCCTCGTGAAGTCCCCTCTCCTATTTTCGGAGCGGGGATTTAGGGGTGAGGTTGAGATAGAGCTAGGGGAGTTATGACCACACAAACGCAACCAAAACGTCCGATCTTCGCGCTGATCGGTGGGGGGCTGTTATTCGCGCTCATCACGGGCGGGCTGATCGTCGGGATTCAAACCATCGGCATCGAAAATATTCGTACTGCCATTCAAAGCGCAGGCGTATTCGCGCCGCTCGTCTACATCGGGATCAAAGCGGCGACGTATGTATTCGCGCCGCTCACCAGTGGACCCATTCAAGTAGGGGCGGGCGTGTTATTCGGCTTGTGGGAAGGCACTGCCTATACCTTGATCGGGGAAGTGTTGGGCGGAAGCATCGGGTTCTGGCTCTCCCGCCGATTCGGGCGTTCGCTGGTAAAACGCATGATCGGTGACGAAGGCTTGAAAAAGGCTGACGAGTTCGTCAATCAAATTGTGGATTGGAAAACGCTCAGTTATGCTCGGTTGTTCCTATTTCCGGTTTACGACTTCATCAGCTACGCCGTCGGTTTTGCGAAACTCCCCTATCGCACCTACTTGATCGTGTCTGTGCTGGTGGGCGCAATCCCGACATTTGCCGCTGTCGCATTAGGGACGACGCTCACGGGCGAAAACAGCATCTTGATCTACGTGGGGTTAGCCGTTGCGTGCGCCGTCCCGCTCGTCTTCCAGAAACAAATCCGCCGGATGCTCAAGATGGAAAAGCCGACTTTACCTAACAATCATCCCTCATAGCACATTACAATACCACCAAATATAGAAATTAATGGAACGGTTTTCAAGATTACGCTACTATTCATCTAACTAACTCACCTTACGCAGAGTATCAGTTTGACCCCCACCCCGCTCGCTGCGCTCGCCTCCCTCCCCCGAATTCAGGGGAGGGCGCCAACAGGAGTCTGCTTGCTCCCCTCCTCGAATTCGGGGAGGGGTCGGGGGTGGGGTCAGAAATAACGATCTGCGT
>JBBQRJ010000015.1:0-23516 GCA_038214955.1 Aggregatilineales bacterium
ATGCGCCGCGACTGGCATTTCTCATATTGTAGCACAATTGACCGATATTTACAGCGTTTTTGGCTAAAGCCGATCACGCTTTCATCCACTGCCGTTGAAACGGCGTGGCTTTCCCGCGGGCTAAAGCCTAAAACCTGTAAAGAGACACCCAAGTCGGCAGGACGTGAGCTAGACTTGTGGTGACTATTGTATAGCCATGTGGCTATCTGAGGGACTCTACCAACAGCGCACGCATTTCGCTTAACGCGCTGCGAGTCAACTGATGAAATTCGGTGAGATAGGGCGTGATCTTTTCGGTTTCGGATGCGTGAGTAATGGGCAGCATCTCAGCGATCAAACTGGCAGAGAAAAGAGTCTGCATAACTGAATCGTGCAAATCGCGTGCCAGTCGCTGACGTTCTTCCAGCGCCGCTAACGTACAGGCTTGTTCATATTTAACCTGCTCTGCCCGTTTGCGCTCAATACTATCGGGCGGCACAACACGGCATGGACGAATCTTAAAACGACGACATTGCCTTGAGTATCGCCGTTTCAGGTTTCAGCCAATCGCCAGCAAACCTGAGCTAGAAATAGCTTTTTGATGATCTCCTGACAACGGTTTCGCTGTTATAAGTTGGATACCGGATTTTCGATCCAGTTCACAATGTCGTCCATCGTTTGCGCTTCCTGGTCAACTTCTCCCAGTTAAAACCGGGAGCTTGCAGTTAAGGCGGACTTTCGTCCAAGACACTCACCGCGTAACGCTGGTTGAGGGCAACCCGCCCGTCTTGCGACTGGCGCGTATCCAGAACCGGAGTTCAGACGTTGAACCTTTTCTATGCAGGACGCTTTTCCCTACAAAACCCGTGAGGTTCAGTTGTTAAACTGAAGGGTCAAAGCGAAGTTCGCAAAACCGTTGCTCTCGCAAGAGAGTGCCTTCCCATAGTGTTGAGTATAGCACCGAAAGGGGAAAAGACGGCATTCCTCACCGAGTTAAAACCCGGTGAGGAATGCCGCTAAATTTCTATGAAAACGATACGTTGGGGAATTATCGGGGTTGGCGACGTAACCGAAGTCAAAAGCGGACCCGGTTTCCAGAAAGCGCAAAACTCATCGCTCGTCGCGGTGATGCGCCGAAACGGAGACCTAGCAAAAGACTATGCTGAACGTCACGGCATACCGCGCTGGTACGATGATGCCGAAGCCCTCATCAATGACCCTGCGGTGGATGCGGTTTACATCGCTACACCGCCCCACGTTCATCACGCCTATACGCTGATGTGTGCAAAAGCGAAAAAGCCAGTCCTCGTTGAAAAGCCGATGGCACTGTCTTTTGAAGAATGCCTAGAAATGATCGATGCCTGTGAAGCGGCGGACGTTCCGCTGTGGGTTGCGTACTATCGTCGGATGCTGCCGCGCTTCATCAAGATCAAAGAGATCATCGAGTCTGGCGAAATTGGGGAAGTGCGTTCAGTGGTGATCAGATTGTACGAGCCACCGTCCCAATTTAACGCGGGCAACATCCATTGGAAGTTTGACCCAAGCATCAATGGCGGCGGCGTTTTTGTCGATAAAGGTGTACACACGCTTGATTTTCTGGACTATGCTTTAGGCGCAATTCAATCGGTAACAGGGAAAGCCGCGAATCAGGGTGGGCTGTACCCGGCGGAAGATCACGTCGTCGCCAATTTTGTCTTTGAGTCAGGCGTGATCGGCGTTGGCGATTGGTGCTTCACAGCCGCGTTTGCGGCAGATGAAACGTGTATTGTCGGTACGAAAGGCGAACTTCGATTCTCAACGTTTGATAGCAAACCGCTTGTGCTGACTACGCACTCAAGAACAAGCACCCTCCTGATCGAAAACCCCATACACATCCATCAGCCGCTTATTCAGAGTATTGTCGATGAACTCAATGGCATTGGCATGTGTCCTAGCACGGGTGAAAGCGGTGCGCGTGCAACGTGGTTTACACGTCAAGTTTTGCATGGTGATGTAACACGCTGATTCCCTATCTTATAAGGAGCGTGAGCAGATATTTGCTAACCGTCATTCAAAACGGTAGCTTTCCCTACGACAGCGCAAAGGAGTAAACGATGGAATATCGACCATTAGGACGTACAGGCGTGATGGTGTCGAGCTTGTGCTTGGGTGTGATGAACTTCGGCGGTGCGACCAGCCCCGAAGACTCGATTGCCATGATTGACCGCGCATTAGATGCGGGGATCAATTTTATCGACACCGCGAATGTGTACAATGAAGGGGAAAGTGAAATTGTACTGGGCAAAGCACTGAAAGCGAATGGCAAGCGCGATTCTATTGTACTGGCGACCAAAGTCAACGGCGCAATGGGCGATGGGCTGAATGATCGGGGTATCTCCCGTTACCATATCCTCAAGGCGTGTGAGGATTCGCTGCGTCGCTTACAGACTGACCACATTGACCTGTACCAACTTCACCGTCCGTCCTTGACCATCCCTCAAGATGAAACCCTGCGAGCATTAGATGATCTGGTACACGCAGGGAAAGTACGCTATGTAGGCAGTTCCACGTTTCCCGCATGGATGGTGATGGAAGGACTCGCGGTCAGTGAGCGTCACAACCTTGTCCGTTTCATTAGCGAACAACCCCCCTATAACCTGTTAGATCGCCGCATCGAAAATGAACTCGTGCCGCTGTGCCAAAAATATGGGATCGCGTTGATGCCTTGGTCACCGCTGGCGGGCGGTATCCTAGCCGGACGTTATAACTCAAACACGGCTGCTGGCGGTCAATTCCCCGAAGGCTCCCGCGCTGTACGCATGGGGGCGACGTTCCAAGATCGCGTGACCGAACGTGGTGTCGACGCAGCACAGGAAGTCGGCAAATTAGCGCAGGAACGTGGCATGACGGCTTCACAATTTGCGTTGCTCTGGTGCAAAGATCAACCGGGAATTACCGCGCCGATTATTGGACCGCGTACTATGTTCCATCTGGACGATGCGCTTGGCATCGCCGACAAAAAGTTGGATGCTGCGGATCGCGCCGCGCTGGATGAGCTGGTGCATCCCGGTACGGCTGTAGCCGACTTCCATAATAGCAACGAATGGATGAAAGCCCGTATCCGGTAAAGCACAATCCGACTGTTAACTAGTTTAGTTTAAAATGGTCACGGACTGCCACCGATTAAGCGTTACGCTGCCACCAAGAAGAAACAAGCCGTGACCATCGAAGATATTATCATCTGAGTAAAGATCAACTTTGACTGTGTTGGATACTTTGCCCTGAAAACTAAATCCATTTCAAACACTCTGCATAGCAATCCCCTATAAGAGTCATTTTAGCATCTAAATTGGTTATTTATACCAATAATTTAGCCGCCGTTTTTGTCTATCTAAATTTCACCTATTTCATATTGAGCATAATACACAATAAGTCCACAGAAACTTTATTGACTATATGATTGAGATTCCTTTCCCAAATCCAGTAAACTGCCCACATCGAAACACGCTTTACCTTGGAGGGGGAAATGAAAAAACGTAACCGTATGTGGCAGCGTTTGTTGATTATGCTCGTTGCTACCTTGTTCCTAGCTGTCTTTGGCGTGCGTGCCTCCTTCGCTCAGGGGGAAGTCACCACCCCGACAATGGATGATATCACCGCTCTCAGGATTGGCATTGATACTTCTTGGGTGTTGTTGACCGGGTTCCTCGTCTTTTTTATGCAGCTTGGGTTTGCCATTCTCGAAACGGGTATGATTCGCCAGAAAAGTGCCGTGAATGCTCTGATTGAGAATTTCCTTGAAGCGGGCATTGGCGCAATTGTGTGGTGGGTCGTGGGCTTCGGTATCGCCTTCGGTGCTGATAACGGCAGCGGTCTGTTCGGGACGACGCTGTTTGCGCCGGGAATTGAATTGGCTGACACTATTTTCTACGGCAATATCAGCGTTCTAACGATGTTCTTCTTCCAATTCGCGTTTGCTGCCACCGCCAGCACCATCACCACAGGCGCGATGGCTGAACGTACCGATTTCGTTGGGCATTTGGTTTACACAGTGATCATTGTCGGTCTCATTTACCCTGTTGTTGTTCACTGGGTTTGGGGTGGTGGCTGGCTGTTCCAACAGGGTTTCTTCGACTTCGCAGGCAGCAATGTTGTTCATACCGTCGGTGGCGTGATTGCTATCGTCGGCGCTTTCATCCTTGGTCCGCGTAAGGGCAAAGTATGGGGGAAAGCCATTCCTCCTCACAATCTGGGACTCGCGCTTACAGGAACAATGATTCTGTGGTTCGGTTGGTATGGTTTCAATCCTGGCTCAACACTCGGCGCGGTTGGCGTCACAGGCACAATTGGAATTGTCATTCTCAACACCACGCTAGGGGCAGCAGCGGGTACGCTGGCGTCACTGTTCTTCCAGTTCTTCCGCTCTGGTAAATGGGATTTGACGGCGACTCTGAACGGTTCGCTGGCAGGACTCGTCGCGGTGACGGGTGGCTGCGCGTTCATCAGCCCACTGGCAGCTATCATTATCGGTATAGTTGGCGGTATTCTCTTACTACTGTGGGGTGACTTGCTCGAACGTATCAAGGTCGATGATGCGGTGGGCGCTTCGTCTGTACATCTTGCTTGCGGTGTGTGGGGCATTATCGCCATTGGTCTGTTCGCAGAACCGAGCCTGACGCCTTTCGCAGCGAATGTGAAATCGGGTCTTGGCGGGCTGCTCATTCCCGGCGGCGGCGCGGACATTCTGATCACACAGGTCATTGGCTCACTTGCGACGATTGCATGGACAGGCGTCACGGCAACTATCATGTTTGGCGCACTTAAAGCAGTTGGTCGCCTGCGTGTTCACGCTGAAGGCGAAGATTTTATCGACGATTACGAACATAGTCAGTCGGTGTGGCCCGATATTCTGCCTCTGCCCGATGCAGTGGAACACAAAACAGCATCAGCAAAGAATACTGCGCCCGCAATGGGTGACTAATCCACTCGTTCTATAAGTGTTTTTGTAGGGGCAAGGCGTGCTTTGCCCCTACACGATCTGGCAAGTACGTCAACGGAGTGAAACTGGTTTGAGATTGGCATTGATAAGCATAGCGCCGTTTTTTCTAGCGGTGCTTGTCCCCACAGTACGTGAACGCCTCCCCCGCCTCCCGTTGGCATGGATTGTCTCAGCCTTGACGGGGTTTCTGTTTGTCTACTTGGCGTCATTTTTGCCAACGGTCACAGAAATGGGCGTCATTCAAGCCTCTTTGCCCTGGGTGCCGGGCTTAGGACTCACGGTTTCGCTCTACCTTGATGGTTTATCCCTGCTATTCGCCTTGATCATCGTGGGTATCGGGGCGGTGGTCGTGCTGTATGCGGGCTACTACTTCGAGGAAACCAGCGAACTCACACGGTTTTATATTTTGCTGTTCGGTTTCATGGGCGCAATGTTGGCGCTTGTGCTGGCAGGCAATCTGCTCACCCTGTTTATTGCGTGGGAACTCACCAGCATTATCTCATTTCTGCTGATCAGTTTTAAGGGGGCGACTTCAGCCGACGCTCGTAACGGGGCGCTGAGAGCCTTGATTATCACAGGCGGTGGTGGGCTGGCGCTGCTAGGCGGCGCGGCACTTCTGGGTACTGCCGCCGGATCGTATGAATTGAGCGAAATTCTAGCCAATACCACCCTGCACGATCATCCCTGGTATGGCGCATTTACCGTTCTTATTTTTGTAGGCTGCTTTAGTAAAAGCGCACAATTTCCTTTTCATTTCTGGCTGCCCGGTGCAATGTCTGCGCCAACCCCTGCCAGCGCCTATCTCCATTCTGCGACGATGGTCAAAGCAGGAATTTATCTTCTGCTGCGGCTGTATCCGGCTCTGGGAGATACGCTACTGTGGCAAGTGAGTTTGATGGGTTTTGGTCTAACGACCCTGCTGGTCGGTGCAATTCTTGCGCTGCGCCAAACTGATCTCAAAGCCGCGCTCGCTTATTCTACCGTCAGTCAGCTTGGAGCACTCGTCGCCTTGATCGGGCTGCCGCATGAAGCAGGACTGGAAGCCGCCCTCGTGGGTATTCTGGCACACAGCCTGTACAAAGCAACCTTGTTCCTCACGGCTGGCGCGATAGATCACGCCGCCGGAACACGCAACTTGAACAAACTTGGCGGGCTGGCATCGGCGCTTCCCGGTTGGGCGCTGGTTTGTTTGCTGGCGTGTCTGTCGATGGCGGGATTACCCCCGCTGTTGGGCTTTGTCGCAAAAGAAACCCTGCTTGACGCTATGCTCGAATCTCCGTTAGCACTCCTCGTCATTGTCACGAGCGCGGCGCTCACAGTCACGATGGCGCTCATCCTGTTCTGGGATGTATTCATGGGCAAATCACACAGCAGCCATGCTGCTCATGAACTGTCGCGTGGAATGGTCTTCGGTCCCGGACTGCTAGCAGGTGGAGCGTTGCTTGCCGGGTTGAGTCTCGACTGGCTAGTGCGCCCCCTGCTCCAACCCGCGCTTGACCACGAAATGCACTTGACACTGTTTTCCGGTTTCACAACGCCCCTGTTCCTCAGCGTCGCGGCAATCGGAACGGGCGCTGTCGTGTTTTCGGCGCGTGATCGCTGGCGTCAATGGACATTCCCCGCCCTGCCCAACGGTACGAACATCTATAACGCACTTGTCAGGGGTGTCGAACGAGCGGGCGATCTGGTGTTGACCACACAGAACGGCAAGCTGCGTTATTATTTGATCGTCATTCTTGGCGCGGTGATTTTGCTGCAAGCCAGTGCAGGTTTGTCACATATCTCCAATATCGAGTTTATCTGGGACGGCGAAACCGATCTCTTGCGCGGACTGCTGCTGCTCCTCGCGCTAGGGACGATGGTTGCCAGTATCGTCCTCAAGCGGCATTTGACGGCGGCATTATCGCTTGGACTCGCGGGTTACAGCGTAGGCGGGTTATTCATGCTTGAACCCGCTCCCGATGTGGCGCTGGTGCAGTTCATGGTTGAAACGCTTGGAACGGTGCTGATCATCGTTATGCTGGCGCGGATCAGCGCACCGGAACGTCAGGCGGCGATGGATAACCTGTGGAATCAGTCACGCTCTGGCTTGGTGCGTGACGTGATCATCTCCACCCTGATCGGGGGCGGCGTTGGGCTGTTTGCGCTGGCGGCAGTGACAAATCGTCCGGTAGCACAAACCGTCACCAGTTGGCATTTAGAAAACGCCTTGCCCCTGCTCGGCTTCCCCGATGTGGTTGGCGCGATTGTCACCGATTTTCGCGGCATGGATACCATCATCGAGATCACTGTATTCAGCGTGGCAGCACTCGGCGTCTTGACTCTCCTTGCCAAGCCTAATTCTGATGTGGAATGGTCACGCCGCTTTGTTCGCCCCTTGCGCCATCATGCTGCTCCGCAAACGCCCATTCAAGAGAGATCGCTGACGATAGTCGAAGCGCCATCAAACGATGAGGACGCCGATGAATTGCTCGACTCGCATTTCTCTACACCCATGACGCGCACGTTTTCTCAGCTTGTACTGCCTTTTGCGCTGTTGGTCGCACTGTCGCAGCTTCTCTACGGTGGCGACGGCCCGGGCGACGGTTTTACGGCTGGCGTGATCAGCGGTTTGGGCGTGGCGCTGTGGTACATCGTGTTTGGCTACAAAGAGGCACAGCGTCGACTTGGTTGGCTTAAGCCGCGCTACTTGATCGGCTTCGGGCTGACGTTGGTGATCGCCAACGCCGTGCTGCCGATGTTGAGCGGGTTGCCCTTTCTCGCGCACATCAACTTCGACCAGATTGTTCTGCCCGCCAATTTGCACCTCTCGACAACCTTGATTTACGAGACGGGCATTTTCCTAACCGTGTTGGGCTGTACCAGTACCGTTATGGAAGCGATCACCTATCCGAAGGAAATTGAAGCACTATGAACGTTATTTTTGCAATCGCTACGGGTATCATGTTCGGTCTAGGGGTGTTTCAATTGTTACGCCGCGACATGATTAAATCTGCGATGGGTTTTTACATCCTATTCACGGCGATTAACCTGTTCTTCTTCGCGGTGGGCGCTTTCAACGGGCAAGTCGCCCCTTACGCGCAAAATTTGCCCGATGGTCAGCCAAGCGATCCGCTCGTACAGGCGCTCATCCTGACGGCGATTGTGATCAGTTTCGGTTCGTATGCCATCCTGCTCGGTTTGATCGCTACATCGGCGCGGCGCTACAAAACCGCTGACCTCGATACGCTCGATCACTTGAAGGGCTAACGGGACGCCCATGACGCCGAATAATCCGCTTGTCCTTGTTCCTATTTTCGTACCGCTCAGTGCGGCGGCGCTGTGCATCTTATTCGCACGCCACCGTCGCATTCAGCACATGATCGGCGTCAGCGCGGCGATCCTCGCGTGGCTTGGCAGCCTAGCGATCCTGATCCTCAATTGGAGTGACGGCTTACAAATCTACCGCGTTGGGGGCTATGCACCGCCCTATGGAATCGTACTTGCGCCAGATATGCTGGCTGCAATCTTCTGCGCGATGGCAAGCACCGTTGTTGCGGGAGGCGCACTTTATATTCTCGGCTGTCACGATAAATGTGTCAGCTATCCGGCGTTCATGCCGCTGTATCTGTGCATGGCGTCGGGTTTGCATGGCGCATTTTACACAGGGGATATTTTCACCCTGTTCGTGTTTCAAGAACTCATGATCATGTCGTCGGTTGTCCTCGTCGGTATTTCGGATAATCGACTAGGCGTTGAAGCGGCTATCAAATACCTGCTGATCAGCGCAATGGGATCGCTGTTTTTACTGCTTGGCATCGGCGCGATTTACGCCTCGTTAGGTACGCTCACGCTGGCAGACATCGCCCGTCTGCTCGAAGGTGGCGAACGCCCGGTATTAGCACAAGCCGCAGCCGTTATGTTGATGTGTGCGTTCCTGCTCAAAAGTGCGGTATTCCCGTTCCACTTCTGGCAGCCCGATTTTCACACTGCCGCGCCGACTCCGGTTCACGCGGTGCTGTCGTCCGTCGTCGTCAAGGTGGGCGTATACGGCTTAATCCGGTTGACAACGCTGATGTTCATCGCAGAAGCGCCGCTCGTCCGCGCTCTGCTGGTGATTCTCGGCATTATCGGCATTTTCTTCGGCAGCCTTGCGGCATTACGCACGTATGACGCCAAACGTATGCTGGCATATTCTACGTTCGGTCAAATCGGTTTTATCCTGCTTGGTATTGGTTGGGGGACACCACTGGCGCTCATCGGCGCGATTGTCTACTCGGTCAACCACGCCTTTATCAAGTCGTCCCTGCTGATGATCACGGGGGCGCTTGCCAGTCGAATGCCAAACAAGACCGCTCGGCTAACCGATATTGTGGGAGCAGGGCAAAAAATGCCCGTCATGGGCGGTCTATATCTGCTTGGAGGCTTGGCATTATCGGGTGTGCCGCCGCTCAACGGTTTCATCAGCAAACTGTCGATTATTCGCGGGGGCATTGACAGCCAAAGCTGGTTGGCGTTAGGACTGGCAGTTGCCGCCGGACTGATCACGCTCATGTATATGATGCGGACATGGCAGCATATTTTCCAGCGCGTGCCTGAAAACGACCTTTTCTTGAAATCCAGCGGTGACAGTTTAGCCGCGCCGTTCCTGCTCGTCAGTTTATGTGTGCTGCTCGGCTTGTTCGCCCTACCCCTCGTCAATGCTGCGACTGTCGCCGTTGAACGTCTAGGTGATCCACAAGTTTATATTCGTGCGGTATTAGGAGGTTAACCATGTTAGTAACGCTACTTCTGTCCGTACCTTTGGCTATCCTATGGATGATCATCACCGCCAATATCTCGCCGGGAAGTTTTTTCGTCGGCAGCATTTTTGGAGTGGCAATCCTGCTGCTGCTCGGTAATGAAAAACGCGCTGCTATGCAGTGGAATCGCTTGCCCGACCAACTGATCGCCTTTGTCGTCTACACGGTCACGCTGCTACGCGACATCGTTATGTGCAGCGTCGATGTAACCAAGCGCGTACTGAACCCGAATATGCCGATCAATCCCGGTATTCTCGCCGTCACCACACAAGATAGGCACGAGAATGACGTGATCGCGGCATTCAGCGCACACGGCATTACGATCACGCCCGGCGAACTGGTGCTGGACTTTGACGGCGCACACACGATGTATGTTCATTGTCTCGATATTGAGGCGTCGGCTCAAAATGCCTCATCTGCACAAACCAAGCGGCTAGTTCTGCTCCGTCGCATTTTGGGGACACCGGCGCTATGAGTGAAGTCGCTGTGATTGCCGTACATGGTGCATTGATCGTCTTAGTTCTTCTGATCGTCCCATGCATCTATCGTTTAGGAATCGGTCCAACAGCGGCTGATCGTCTGCAAGTCACCGACACGATCACGACCCTGTTGATCGGCATTATCGTTGTGCTGGCTTTAATTCGTAATGATGGCATGTTCGTTGATATTGCGATTGCGTTGGCGGCGTTTGGCTTCATTGGAACGCTTGCCCTTGCCCGCTATATCGGAGAGAAAAGGATATTCTGATGGAAATCATCGGCTTGGCGTTTCTATGGATCGGCATTGCCTTCAATGCAATTGGGATACTCGGCTTGCTTCGCCTACCCGATATGTACACCCGACTTCATGCGTCGGGCAAAGTCTCAACCGTTGGGCTGTGCAGTTTACTCTTAGGCGTGGCAATTCTCATGCCGTCGTCGCTGCTCAAACTGCTGGCGCTGGCGATTTTCAGCTTGCTGATTCTACCTGTTAGCACACACGCCATTGCAGCGGCGGCTTACCGCGCTGGAGTGCCGATGCAAAAGTTTAGCCGTGATGATCTGGCAAAAGGTTTTCGCGTGGTCGAAAGCGTGGAAACAACAAGCAACCTGAGTGAAGAAGCCTCTGCCGCGTAATTCAACTACGCAAATTACGCAAGATCGGCATAACTTCCTGCCAATCGGTGCTTTCGCTAAAAATAACCTGCATGATCCCCTGCGTAAATTTACGCAGGGCGATTTGTTCTTGGCGCAGCAGCAGTAACACTTCGTCATGCTGATGAAGCACAGCGGCAATTTTGCGCTGTTGATAAAGCGTGGGTAACGGGAGTGAGAACGTTTGTAAAGCACTCAGTAAAGTCAACGTATTCCCGCGAATGACAGCACGCAGGTTGTCTTTTTGGCTTTCGAGATAGTAGTACAAAAATTGAGGGTCAAGATCAAGGTTTGGCAGAATGCCGATGCTCCCCCGATCCGAACCCATTGCCCCCAGCGTGATCTTGTCGGGCGACTCGACTGATAGCATGTGTTCACCCTTTAGATCGACTCCAATATCAGCGCACCCGCCAAGCTGCTTACGCTCCCACGAGGGATTAAAGCGGAGCAATTCGCTTGCTACTCCCGCTTTGACCTCCTCAATGCTTTTCAGCATGTCCAATGTATGTGCCTGCGCTGTATTTGCAACCTGCCACAACTCAGCAATCTGGCGTTGATCTTCGAGTGGTGGCAGCGGAATCGGCGTTGCTTCAAGCTGGTCACGTTGCAAGCGACCACTTTTATCGTACCAACCGAGGGACATCTGCTTGAACATGGGCGTAGAGAGATAAGCCGCCAGATAATCAACATGCAGGTCAGCATGAAGATTGAAGGTTATATACTTATAGGGCATCACACTGCCGTCAAGCAGTGTCGGTACAATTCCTACAATACTCCCCGGCACATACCGTCGGGAGACGACAAACTGCCCTGCTCGAACAAGTTTTTGCCGCCTCTGGCGGAACTCGAAACCATTTTTCAGGGATTTCAAGACGACGCCCTGCGGATAAGGTCGAATTGCTGCCTGTTTGTAAAATACGTTATCAAGAATGGGGATAGAATCTTTAACGGGCTGTAAGACCACTTCCAGCGTCGTCCAGCGCCAACTCATTCGCCTAACTTCCCCCCTTTAGAACCCGTTTTCGGATAATTGAGTTCATTTAATGTTTTTATCAGCCGTTCAACCGCTTCTTCGCGTTTTTTGACAGCAGAATGGTAGCGGCTGAGTGCTGCACCCACACTGAAGGACTGAGGCGTTTCCACCCATTCCAAATAGCGATCTACATTGAGGTTATAGTTTTGTTCCTCGATTTGCGCGACAGGAACGACACGAACCGTGTGTACATCGCCGCCCCATTGGGCTATCGCTTGAACGATAGACTGTATATCGCTATCCTCAAGCATGTTATAGCGAGCATGAGGGACAGCGTGGGATGATTATTTAATAAAAAGGACATTGGAAAGACGTTCAGCGAGCTTCCGTTTATTAAAAATGAGCAAACACGCTCCTGCAATCGTGCCATGCAGCAGTTTTTGTGGAAGGCTAATCACCGCCTCTAACCAGTCATGGCTGAAAATAGTGTTCCACAAGTCCTGATGATCGTGTTGCAACATCGTGGAGGGAACGAGAATCGCTGCCTTTCCGACAGGCGAGAGCGACTGAAGCGCATGGCGCAGCAATTTTTCGTCTGCTAATCGTCCACTTCTGGTATTCGATGAGAGTGGTAAATTTTGCAGCACGAGATCAAATAACCCCATTGTGCCAGACGAACTTTGTAAGGTATCGCCGTGTTCAATCACGGCGTCCTGTAACCCATGCACCACCATATTCATTTTGCAAATCGCCCAAATGTTGGACTCTTTCTCTCTCCCGTAGAAGCGCATCGCGTTAGGGTTTCCGCCATGCCGTCGGACAAAATTAGCAGACTCGATCAGCATCCCACCCGTACCTACAGTGGGATCATAAATCGACATTCCTTCTTTTGGCTGGAGGATTTCAACGATCAGACGAACCAGCGAACGCTGCGTATAAAAAGCAACCCCTTGCTTGACGGTCAGGATCGCCAACTGTTGAATCCAGTATTCGTAGGCGTGACTGAAAGCATCGGGACTCGAAAATAGGCTGGTCGCCTGATGAAGTTGGTCAAGCGTGTTTGCGTAATCGGTCAGTACCGAGTCTGAGAGAGGGTTTGACGGTAAGGCGGGCAACAGAACATCCTTGAGCGAAAGGTTAAAGCCTTCAAATAGGGAGAAAGACTCTATCAAGTCGTCCTGTAGACCCGTTTCCCTTCGTTTCGCCAGTGTGCGCGGCAGCTTATGAGGCATAGGAACGATTGGCGATGATCCAGAGTTTATATAGGATCGCGTAGGTAGTTCGGCAGCATAGCTAAAAAAGAGTATCGCTAAAATGAAATAGCAGTATTCAGTATAATTGAGGCTGTGTTTGAGAATCTCAATGCTGCGGAGGAGGTGTGATTTCAGGTGTGACTTTTGAAGTTTTGGCATTAATTGATCTATCGTGATTATTTTTCGTGCGCTGTCCGTTATTTTAACCTGCGAAAAACAGTTTTAGCTAGTCCAGCGCACGCTACAGATCAACTACGCATTTATCGTGGGCAGGTTACGGCATTCGCCTTCAACCACCGTCACGATGTCGGAACGTACCCATCGATCCCCACTATCAGCACGCCACCAAACGAATCCATCGTTATCGGTCACTTGACCATCCACACGTAATTCACCACCGGGCGCTAAACGATCAATAACGGCGAAAGCGAGACCCGGACCGCTGCGAAGATGGAAGGGCTGTCCGGCGATTGGGAAGACATGGACTATCGCGGGATCGTCGAGTACATGAGCGGTCAGCGGACGGTGGTGCGTGCGGAAAGCGAATGGCATCTGCACGATCCGCACGCAGAACGGGAAGCGCAAGCAGGAGGATCAAAACAATTGTTGCAATGCTAAACAGACGGATACGTGACATTGTTGACTCCTTAAAACAAAACTAACTAGTCGGCTTAATGGGCAAAAAAGTGATTATTTGTCTCGATACCTCTGTCCTGCTTACTTCGGTTGACTCCTCCGGTGCATTAATCGGAAAAGGGGGCGCATACTGCGCGTTTGCCTCATCCGTGGATTACTTATTCAGGCGATAGGCTGTTTTGGCGAGGTTGTACGCAAGGTCGCGTATCATGGCTTGTGCGTCATCCTCATCAATGAGTCGGCGTGCCACTTGCCCCGCCAGCCAATCGGCACTTGCACGCCGCCATACGTCATGTCGGGCGGGAATCGACGGATAAGCGCGGGTGTCGTCGTTGAATCCAGCGGTGTTATAGATGCCCGCCGATTCGACTACCGTCTCGAAGAAGCGCCGCATCCCATACAAACTGTCGAAGAACCACCAGGGCGGACCCAAGCGCAGCGCCGGATAATGTCCCGCTAAGGGCGCGAGTTCCCGGCTGTAGGTTGTCTCATCCAAGTTGAACAGGATGATCGTCAGCTTCGGGTTATTGCCTACGTCATCGAGCAGGGGCTTGAGCGCACGGGTAAATTCCGAACGGGTAGGAATATCCGCCCCCATATCACGCCCAAACTGCTCGAAAATGACTGGATTGTGGTTGCGGTACGCGCCGATGTGAAGCTGCATCACCAGCCCGTCGTCTACGCTCATGCGTGCCATTTCGCTCAACATATGTGCGGTGAAGCGGCGGGCATCGTCGCCGTTTGCCGTCCCACGCAGCGCACGTTGGAAAATCGTCTCGGCTTCGGAAGCCGATAGGCGTTCTGTATGCGCCTCTAGTGCGGCGTGATCTGTTGCCGTTGCGCCAAGCGACTGAAAGAACGCACGCTGATGTTTGAGCGCATTAATAAACGTGCTGTAGTCGCAGATGTCTATGCCCGTGACTTCGCTCAAACGGGTGATGTGGTCACGCCAGCCCTCAGTATCTAGGTTGACAACCGCGTCGGGTCGCAAAGTCGGGATAACACGCCCCGCCCACCCCGAGTCGCGGATTGCACGGTGATGTTCGAGCGTCGATCCAGCGGGATCAGTTGTTGCCAATGCTTCAATGTTGAAACGTTCAAACAGCTTGCGCGGCTGAAAGTCCGGCTGTACCAGCTTCGCGGCAATGTGATCGTAGATGCGCTGTGCGTTAGCGGCGGTGAATTTCTCCTGAACGCCGAATACGTTCACCAGTTCGTCAACAATCCAGATGCCCGTTGGCGTACCGCGAAACAAATGCCAATGGTCAGCGACAAGCTGCCAGATGCGGCGGTGATCGCTCTCTACAAGCGTACCGTCACGTCGGCGGATTCCCAACGATTCCAGCGCGATTCCCTGTGAATACAACATGCGGAAAATATAGTGATCAGGGATGATCAGCAGATCAACGGGCGTGCCGTAGTCATAATGTGGAGCGGCAAGCATCGCCGGGTCAACGTGACCATGCGGGCAAATTAACGGCAGGTTCTTTACCGAGTCGTACAGCCCGCGTGCAATATCACGGTGCGCTGGTTCAAAATAACGATCTTCCGATAGTGAACTCATAATCACCCTTCTCGTTTGGCTATGGTTCGGGTCATGGCGCACTCGCCCGTAAAACAAGTTCTACAGGCAGCACGGTTAGGTTTTGAGTCGGCTTACCTTCAATTTTGGCAAGCAGCAGTTCTCCGGCGCGTCGTCCAATCTCATAACGTGGAATATGAACGGTGGTCAGCGAAGGGGTGACGAGTGACGCCAGCGGAATATCATCGAAGCCAATAATCGCCATGTCTTCTGGCACACGACGACCTAACTGCACGCACGCTTTCAACGCGCCAACAGCAGCAAGATCGTTGAAGCAGAATAAAGCGGTCAAATTGGGGTGGCGATTGAGCAGATCAACAGCAGCTTTCTGGCTGGCTTCCACCATTGGAATGCAGAGCTGAACCCAACTCGCTTCATGGGGAATACCTGCCTCGGTGAATGCGGCAAGATAACCCTTTTGACGCAACCGTCCACTAAATGAGCGTTCGGGTCCCGCAAGCATCCCGATGGCGCGATGACCGCTTTGAATTAGATGATGAACTGCCAACCGTGCGCCATTGTCGTCGTCGCTGCGAATGGCCGATGAATCATGATTTTCGATAACGCGATTAATGAGGACACAGGCGGGGAAATAACTGAGCGCCTTCCTCAATTCCACATCAAGGAGGCGGGGACTGCACAGAATCAGACCATCGACCTGCTTTTCGGTCAGCGATTCCAAAACGATGCTTTCGCGTCGGGAGTCTTCTTCAGTGTTACACAGGAAAACGTTATAGCCCTGTGCATATGCCGCATGTTCTACGCCGCGCCCGACTTCCGAAAAATAGGGGTTAGAGTTGTCAGGCACAACCAGTCCAAGCGTACCTGTACGCTTCGTGACCAGTCCACGAGCAATGCCGCTGGCTCGGTAGCCGAGGCGTTCCACAACAGCATGGACACGACTGCGGGTCACATCGCTGATGCCATCTTTATCGTTTAAAGCACGGGAAACCGTCATTAAAGAAACACCGGCTTCGCGGGCAACATCTGCCATTGTAATTCTTTGCGCCATAATTCTAGTTCTTAAACACTTTTTGAGTTAGCGCTAACGTTAGCGCTAACTATAGCATAGTAAATTTTCTAGAGTCAAGGGGTTGGCGCAAAATCGCAAAATGCCCCCTAGCGAGTACCCGCGCAGTTCAATCCATTAACCCTTGATCGACCCGGCGAGCAGTCCGCGAATAAAATAGCGTCCCATAATGATGTACACCAGCAGCGGTGGCAGGGCTGCAACCACTGCTCCCGCCATCGGCAGATTCCATTTGACAGCCTCGCCCCCCGCCAACTGCGCCAGCCCCACCGTAATAGGCGTATTTTCGCCGGAGGTCATCGTTACGGCAAACAGAAATTCATTCCAGATTTGCGTAAACTGCCAGATGATCACAACGACAAATCCAGACACGGACAGCGGAAACACGATCTCGCGGTAAATCTCGAAAAACCCTGCCCCATCAATTGCTGCTGCTTCAAGCATTTCATCGGGGATGTCGCTGTAGAAATTGCGAAAAATGAGGGTGGTAAGGGGCAGTCCATAAACGACATGGATCACCACAAGACCGGGAATGCCGCCGTAAAGATGGATGTCGCGCAAAAACTCAAACAGGGGGACAAGAATCGCCTGATACGGGATGAACATGCCAAAGAGGATCAACGGGAACAGAATTCGTTCGCCCGGTATGCGCCACTTAGAGAACACATATCCATTAATCGACCCTAACATGGAGGATAAAAGGGTTGCACTCACGACCAATGTGACGCTGTTCCAGATGCGCGAACCAAACGCATCGATCACTTCGCGGTAGCTCTGCCAGTAAGGTTCAATCGGGAGCTGCCATGTGGTCGCAAGGTTAATCGTCGCGGGGTCTTTTAGGCTGGTAACAATGACTACATAAACAGGCATTAGAAACAACAGCGTGCCGATAATCAAGGCGACGTAAATAGCAGTTCGGATGGAATAATGTCTAAATTGTTCGGTTGTAAACGGCATATCTTTCCACCTATGTGCGGTTGCGAAGCTGAGACCACAGGTAAGGGACAATCGTCACGGCGACGAGGAAAAGCATAATCGCGGCAATAGCACTTGCCGATGCAAAAGCATTCTGACGGAAACCCCGCGTATAGACCAGAATACCCGGCACAACCGTTCTGGCATTGTCGGGACCGGACATGGCAAACACGAGATCGAAGATTTTGAGCGAAATATGTCCGAGAACGATCACCGCGCTCACGATGAAAGGATTCAACTGTGGCAAAACAATATGTCGATAGACGCCAACTTCCGTACACCCATCAACCCGCGCCGCTTCCCGCAAATCTTCCGGGATGCCACGAATGCCGGCTGTAAAAATTGCCATCACATAGCCAGACATTTGCCAGACCGCAGCAATAATGATCCCTAAGAGTGCTGCATTGAAGCCTTTGGCGGCGATCATCGGTTCGACTTCCGGTGAGTCGAGCGGGAGCCACACGTTATTCCATAATCCGGCGAGGAATATCAGCAGAATAATGCCTGCAAGCGCACTGGCAAATCGAGCAGATCGCCAGTTGTGCTTTAGTGCGCTGCGCGTCGCCAGCAGCGCCAAGACAGCGATACCCGTGAAGGTGAGATACATCGGAACATCATGCCACTGAAATTGCAGCCATGTCTCCTGACTGCTCACCCAATTGAATTGAATGGGGGGAAGTCCCACCATCGTAGGCAGTTGATTAATTCCACCCCCCGGCTGCAACAACCATCGCCAGATCGTCCCGGTCACGACAAACGACAGCGCCATTGGGAACAGGAATACAGTACGGAAAAAATTTTCTGCGACCACCTTTTGATCGAGCAAAATAGCAAGAAACAACCCCAACAGCGTGCATCCAGCCACAAAAAAGACGGTAAAGAAAAAGGTGTTCGTCAATGAATTGCGGAAATTAGCGTGAATAATATCCGTCATCAGGTTTTCATAATTTTTCAATCCCACACCCGACCTGACGACGGTTGTGGAGAGAGCGGGTTGCTGCGGGTTTTCACCCCAATCGCTCACCGAGAAGAATACGGCTTTGCCTATGAAGAAATAGACAAAAATCCCGATCAAAATGAGCGTTGGCAAGACCATCGCCAATGCGGTGAGGCGTTCACGCTTCGTTCTCATCCCTACACCCTTCAAATTTACAGAAGACCCGGCGAGTTATGCCGGGTCTCCCATTTAGCCGAACCTAGACGCTTTTACGTCCCACAAGCGCCCGACTGAAAGCAAATCGCTTCCATTGCGCTGGCAGCGGCGGCACTGCTGCGACTTTGCACGTAGATGTCGATGACTTGATTAAAATCTCCGACAAACCGTTCGTTCGCAACCACCCCATGCATTAAGCTCCCCACAAGCCGATGACTTTGCCAATCTTCAGCCGCCGATTGTAAATAGGTGTTGTAGCTGTCGGCTGCGAGTGCAACTGCATCGAGTCGCGCAGGAATCGACCCTTTGAGCGGGTTAAAGGCGTTTTCCCCTTCAACCGAGCCAAGCAGTTCTAGCCACGCAATCGTAGCATCACGGTTAGGCGCACCAACAGGCAACCCAAACGTATCGGACAACCATGTGAATACCCCTTGCGTACCCGGAAATTCTCCCCAACCGTAATCTTCACCGGGAACGAGATTCAGCGTTGTAGACATATACCCTGCCGCCCAGTCACCCATGACGTTGAAGGCAGCGGTACCCGCGACTACTGCGTCTGTTGCCTGCTGCCACGACAAACCCGCCGCATCTTCGCTGATGTTTGTGCAGTCCAACACGCGCCCAAATTCATCCCAAACCGAGATCATTTCAGGACTCGTCGGAGCGAGTTCGCCCGTCCATACGGCGTCGTACCCATCTGCGCCCAATACGCTGAGGGCGACGGTTTCCCACAGGTGAATCACCGTCCACGCTTCTGCAACGACCAGCGGAGTCACCCCTTGTTCCTTGAGCGTCTGGCAGGTTGTGTAAAAGTCGTCAAGCGTAGCCGGGACTTCGATCCCCCAATTTTCTAAGTTCGCGGGGATATACCACAAAACACCTGCGCGGTGAATGTTGACGGGAACGGAATAAATGCCGCCTTCATAGGTCAGTTGATCGATCAAACCCTGTGGGAAGGTGTCGAACCAACCTTCTTGTTCATACAACCATGTGAGGTCTTCCATACGGTTCGCAACAACCCATGTGCCTGTTAGCTCTTGCCCTGCATGAACTTGAAAACTGTCCGGCGGGCTGCCCCCCAACATACGGGTCTTTAACACAGCACGGAAGTTCACCCCTGCCCCACCCGTCACCGTCGCGTTGACAATTTCTACGTCCGGGTACATGCTGGAATAGAGATTCATCAAGGCTTCGAGCGCGGGTCCTTCGTCACCCGCCCACCAGGAAAATATTTCAAGCCTACCCGTTGGCGCGGTATCTTGAGCAGACGCAGCACCGCCTACAACCATCAACAGCAGGACAGCAAAGACTAAGCGAACACGAAAATTCATAAGAGCCCCCTTCACATCAAATGTTTTTATTTAGAGCGTAATCTACGTTATGGACTGGTACAGTCTCATACGTATTGCAACTGTATCAGGAAAGGCACATGGGGTTCTACTTGTTTTTGCCAACTCTGTGACAAAATGATGTCAAAATCGTCACGCTGGCAAGTAGATTGATTCATACTGAAGTCAGGTTTAAATTTATGGGAATGACCATGTCCAATTCTCAGTATCCTCAAACGGAGATACCAGAAAGTTTTATTGAGCAAGTGAAGACAGCACTTGAGAGTCTTTATGACTTTCCCGCACTGCACAACAGCCTGTTAGCGCAAGCATTTGACGATGCCGACCCCAAAAGCAATTACACACACCGTTTGCGCCGTAAACTGCTTGAAGCAATTGAAACGCTCAGTCCCGGTCACGGTTACCCCGGCAATTCAGGCGTTGCTCGAATTTACAATCTCGTTTATCTACACTACGTTGGCGGTCAAACCCTGCAAGAAGCCGCATTAGAAGTGGGGGTGTCACTTCGCCAAGCCTATCGAGATTTGCGGCGAGGGCAAGAGAGTGTGAGTGCTATTCTATGGTACAGTCGGGAACAGTATGGCAGCCCCAAGATGATCCCCAATCTCACCGAATTATCGTCGATCAACTCGGAGATCACACGATTGGACGGTGATGTAACCACCGTTCCTATCCAGAAAATGCTGGAAAGTGCGCTAAAAGCTGTAGAGCGACTGGCTGAACAACATCAAGTCAGGTTGAATGTTCAACTTCCGCAAACCCCTGTGTTTATCACGACCAATCCGGTGATCGCGCAGCAGGTACTCATCCACATTTTGAGCCGCGTCATTCAGCAAATTACCCCCTGTGATCTCATGGTCAGCCTTGACGAACAGCGTGGGGTGGATATTGTTCTCAGCTACCCCCGTCAGACTGCCACGCCTTTAGAACCGATCATCGAACCGATCATCAGTCAAATGATTGTGCAAATTCACTGGAAAATACAGGATCGGGCTCTCGGCAGCGAACAGCAATTTGTCATTGGAACAGAGCAAGAAGGCTCACTGATTTTGATCATTGACGATAATGAGGGTTTGGTCGATCTGCTCGCTCAATACTTAAACGGGAACGCCTATCGGGTAGCGTCTGCTCACAATGGCGAAGACGGCTTACGAATAGCTCATGAACTTTTACCAGACGCCATTGTGGTTGATCTGATGATGCCCGGCATGGATGGATGGGAATTTCTTCAACGATTACGCACGCACGGCAACACAGAGAAGATACCCGTCATCATTTGTTCTGTGATTAACGACCCGGAACTGGCATATTCGTTAGGCGCATCCATGTTTATTGCCAAGCCCGTGTCTAGCGACATGCTTTTGAACGTGCTGCGAGAGTTAAAACTATGATTGTGAGGCGCAAAGATGGCTTCTGCCAAAACGCATCCTTCGGTTGAAGTCGTACTCCTCGATTTTCGGGCTGATATTTTTCAACAGTTAACAGAAAGCATTGCGTTCTTTTGTATCGCCGCCGCGTTAGCCCTCCTTTTTTTGATCCCCCTGCCCCATCAACTCATTTTCTTCCTCTATGTTTTCAGCGCCTATACGCTTTACCTTCGTGTGATGGCACGCCGGCGTCTTCATCTCGCACGCCATCTCTTTGTTGCATCGCTCTACATTGTATTATCTGCGTCGCTGGTTCTGCTCCCTAGCAATTGGCTGCCCTTCCTCGTATTTCCACTGGTATTGATCGGGGAACTGCTCGTTTCGTATGTGGGAATCCTGCTTGCTGCCGCCTTTTTTGGTTGGACTGCACTGCTTGTTGCTGGCGGTTTCATTGATGTTCCGCTTGCGCCGTTCGCCCTGTTCTTATGCCTGATGCTCACTATTTCGAATCGCGGCATTCAGGCGATCAAGACGCTGCTCGTGTGGTATCACGCCATGTATATTCAAACCAACGAGATGCTGGAACAAGCCCGTACCCACCGCGCCGAAGTCGTGCAGTTTGCCAAATCGCTCGAAATCTCCTATGACACGCAGCATCGCCTACAAGAACAGTTGATGTATGCGCGTCGGCAAGCCGATGAAGCACGACGCCTGAAAGAACGGTTTGCGTCGAACATCAGCCATGAACTGCGAACGCCGCTCAACATCATTCTTGGTTTTGCCGAAATCATGCATCTGACGCCCGAAGTCTACGGCGACCTCGCGTTCCCGCCCAAACTCCAGCGGGATATTTACCAGATACACCGAAACAGCCGTCATCTACTGGAACTCATTGACGATGTGCTTGATTTGTCTCATATCGAAATTTCGCAGTTTTCACTCAATTTTGAACGCACCAATCTCAACCAATTTCTAGACGATTCGGCGCAGATCGTGAGGAATCTTTTCAAGAGCAGCGCCGTAGAATTTGTGGTGAACATTGAAGATGCGCTGCCAGAAATCGAAATAGACCGCACGCGCATACGGCAAGTTTTGATCAATTTGCTGAATAACGCACAGCGATTTACACCATCGGGAACGGTAACATTTGCCGCTGCCCGCCGACAAAACGATGTCGTCTTTGAAATTACAGATACGGGAATTGGCATCCCAAAAGACAGAATGGAACTGATATTTGAAGAATTTTATCAGGTCGATTACTCGTTGAGCCGCACGCATGGCGGTGCAGGGTTAGGGCTTGCCATCACGAAACGATTTGTAGAGGCTCATAGCGGAAGGCTGTTTGTTACGAGCGAGGAGGGGAAAGGGTCAACATTCACTTTCACACTCCCGCTGCCAACAGAGTCGAGGAACGGCAGTTCGATGTTACGTGCTGCGGAAGCCCCCAAATTAAAGCCATTGGGATCGCTCTGGCTTGTGATCGATGCCGATCCTCAAGTGGGTAAGCTGATCGCACGGCATACCGAAAAACGCCAGATTGTACAGATTGAGGATGAAACAAAGCTGAAAGAGGCAATGCGCCAATACAGCCCACAGGGGATTATCCTCAATAGACCCCCGACAGAACCCCTCTCGGTCACGTTCACGAATCTACCTATCCCCGTGATCATCTGTTCGCTGCCTAGCACAACGCAGATGGTCAGAAAGTTAGGCGCGGACGCCTGTCTCTCTAAGCCCGTTCGCTTGCACCAGATTATTGAGCAGTTCCATCGCTACGACAGATTGCAAAGTGTCCTTGTGGTCGATGACGATTTAGGGGTCGTTCAGTTGGTTCAACGCAGTATCGAAACACAATTCCCACGTACACAGGTGCTGCGTGCCTATGATGGTCGTCACGCGCTTGAGATTATGCGAACCACACCCCCCGATCTGGTTCTACTCGATCTGGTCATGCCAGAGATGAGCGGTTTTGAGGTCATCGAAATCATGAAAAATGACCCCCGTATGGCGTGTATCCCGATTATACTGCTCACCGCCACGAAATACATTACCTCTGAGGACGAACCCCAGACGGAAATGTTAATTCGTGAACCAGACGGGTTACGCCCGCTGGATGTACTCAAACTTATCAGCACGGTAATGGATAGGCTAAACCCATCTCATTGACACCCTCACAAGAAATCTTCTCTAATTTGTACTGCCGGACGCGCCGTTGCGCGTCCCTACAAAACACGCCACTGTAGGGATACTCAACAGGGTGTCCGCTAGAGTATATTCTCTTATTCCCGTACTTTCTCGGCGCGTCCGTAAAGGAAAAGCATCAGCAA
>JBBQRJ010000016.1:0-23345 GCA_038214955.1 Aggregatilineales bacterium
AGTAGGGATGATTCCCTGCACATTTGTCTTGTGGAGCAAACTTTCTGTGATTGCCGACGGGTTACTGAACAGCCAACTGATTTTGGATGGACTTTCGCAAGCCGTCCTCATCTTCGATGCCAATAACCGTCTCGTTGCAGAAAATGCAGCAGCGCGGGCGCTCATGGGTTCTGACCTCAAACTGATTCGCATGGAAGGGTGGACGGCGGCGGCAGTCTTATTTAACAGCCGCGCTGTCGAAATGGTGGACTCTGTGCGTAACCGCGCCATTGAAGCCCGCTACCCCGTGCGATTTTACGTCTACCGCGCTGGCGAACGTGTCCCCGCGTGGATGAGTGCGCTCCGTCAAGAAGACGGACAGCGGTACACCATGATCACGATTGATGTTCCCGATTGGACGGCGCTGACCGACCTCGTAGATCGTTACCTCTCAGAAGTGCGCGAAGCTGTTACATCGACCAGAGGTCACACTGAGCTGATCGACCAGATTGCGCTTGCCAAAGAAGGCGAAGCGGTTAGCCGACGCTTGGGCGGTTTCACACGCATCATTCTGATTCACATGCACCGTTTAGGGCGTTTGACTCAGCTTATGGATCGCATGGAGAAGGTGAAAACCGGCGGCGTGCGTGAGTTGATCGCCAAGACCCGTCAGCGGGTAGTGCTGCGCGATTTCTTTGAGGATTTTCTCGAATCGCTGGATGAAGACACGCTGGTTGACCCTGAAAGCGATGCCGGCGACCCGCGTAAGCGAATCCGTGCGGTCATTCCCGGACGAATCGCGGTAGCGGCGTCACAACAGCACGTCGCTTACATATTGCGAGACATTTTGCGGAATGCTATCATGTATAGTATGAAAGCCACGCCGATCAAGGTGATCGCGTATGCTCACCCCAAAGAAAACACCGTCGAAATAGACATCATCGACGAGGGGTACGGCATTCGCACGAGCGAATGTGAGCGCATTTTCCAGCCTTATGCGCGATCTCGCCAACCGCAGGTGATGGGTGAGTTCGGCTATGGCATGAGTCTGTATTTATGTAAACATGAGGTGGAGGCAATGAACGGACGTATCTGGTTTGAATCCGAAGAAGGCGTTGGTACCACGATGAGCATTAAACTGCCCGCGTGGACTGAAGACTCGTCGTCGGGTTAACTGCATACGCCACTCCTGCCGCCCAACACTGAGGTACAATTTACGCCTCTCCAACCGACGGTCAGGAGAGGCGTTTTTATTTGTAAAGCAGTTGAAAGATAAAAGTAGAAAGTTGAAAGTAGAAACCCAAATGAACCCAGTTCGTCCGCTTCTTTTACTTTTAACTTTTGACTTTCAACTTTTAACTACAAGAGGGATGTCATGTTTAGCAGTCTAACACCTGAATTTTTCGATCTACTGATCGTCGTGGTCATCATTATTGGGATCGCGTTTGCGGTGGTGCGCCTGTACCGTGACTTCACGCGCCCGATCCCGCCAGAAATAAGGACTGAGAATCACAGGACTGAGTAACTCAACTTACGCAGATCGTTATTTCTGACCCCACTTCCGACCCCTCCCCGAATTCGAGGAGGGGAGCAAGCAGACTCGTGTTTGCACCCTCCCCTGAATTCGGGGGAGGGAGGCGAGCGCAGCGAGCGGGGTAGGGGTCAAACTGACAGCCTGCGTAAGGTGAGTTACAAAGTGATCACAATCTTCAAATTTGGTGAACCTCACTATAGTGATCAGGCAAAAGTGCGTCAAAATAAAGATTGTATAGAAGGAGATAGATATGCCTATTGAAGACTACCGCTTTGAAAACCGCATTTTCTTCGCACGGGAGATCGGCGTCATTCAGCCCATTGATGCAGAAGAATGGGCGCAAAAGCTCGTTCAACACGCGCAAGAAAGCAATGAACCGATTGTCGCGTTGGTTGATGCTGTCAAAGCTGGCTTGATCACAATGGCAGTGACCGACCTCTTTAGCAAGGCATCATTTACACCGAATTTGCTGGCGGTAGTGGTGGCGACCAGCCCCCGCGTGACGCTGGTCGCAAAAACCATCGGCATGTTAGGCAAGCCGGGTCATACCAAAGTGTTTCCCTCGCTTGAAGCGGCACAGGAATATGCCGAAAATCTCTTGCGCCCGAAAACCCCTGCGCCAAGCGTAGAGATTTAAGGCGTTTTTCGGCGGCGCAAACGCGCTTTTTTGATCACCCAACCAAGCGGGCGACCCACCCCCATGACGACTGCCGCTGTCGCCGCAATGAACCACAGGTCAAACAGCACATCGCCGGATGCACCCCGACAAAGACGGCGTATGCAGTGTGATCACCGACACGGGGAGCGGACTAGAAGCGGATCAAATGCCGCATGTGTTCGAGCGTTTCTACCGCGTGGATAAAGCCCGTTCGCGGGATATTCCCGGTTCGGGCTTGGGGTTAGCGATTGTCAAATCCATCGTCGATGCGTATGGTGCGACCATACGCATCGAAAGCGCCGGAAAAAATCGCGGCACGACGGTGACAGTCGTGTGGCGCGGATTACGATCCAGAGATCGTGCTGACTGTCCCCGGCACATCGATTTGGACGGCGGCTAACTGTGCTTGCCGCGCTAGATCAATCGATTCCGCCAGAATCCGCGCCGCCTCTTGCGGGCTGTGGAAACCAGTACTATTTTCAGATGAAATAAAATCCCAGCGCATTTGCGCGCTGCGATGCAGAGCGCGGGCTTCAAAAAGCTGCTCATCGGTTGCGCCAGCGGTTTGGGCGGCGACAATCGCATCAATCGCGTCAATGATGGCAACTTCAGCGGAGCGTGTCAGCGTGGCGGTAGTCGTCTGTATATCCACCACGCGATCAATCAATTCTTCCTCATCTACATTGTGGCAGGTTTGGCACGATGCACTCACATTATTCAGTGGGCTACGCAGCCAGTGGTCACTGTATTTCACACTGCCGACGCGGGTATAGGGCATGTGACAGTCAGCACACGAAACCCCTGATCGCGCATGAATACCCGTGCTGTACAGTTCATAATCAGGATGCTGCATTTTCAGCAAATCCGAACCGGAATCCGGCTGCGTCCAATCGACATGCCCGACCTCGGTGTAATATGCTTCGATGTCTTCAACTGCCAGACCATTGCTCCACGGGAAGGTGAGGACTTTATTTTCACCTGCGAAGTAATATTCGACATGGCACTGGGCGCATACATAGGTACGCATTTCCTGCTCAGTCGCCTCAGCCAAATCGATACCCCGCGCCGCCATCGCATTGATGAACGCCGGGCGAGTAACCGTCAGTTCCAGCGTTTCGGGGTTATGGCAGTCATGGCAAGAACTCGCTGTATGCAGGCTGGGGGCGAGATCATTATAGGGGGTATGGTTGAATTCTTCCCAACCCATTTCTTCGATCAAAAGCGGTGCTTCGGCTGAATGGCAGTTGGCACACGCGCCCGGTTGATTACGCTGCAAGACACGTTCGGACTGCTGCTGATCGATCAGCGCGTAGGCGTGACCGCGTTCTTCGTTATATTCAATGCTAAAAGCATAGCCCGCATACAAACGCAGCAGCGCCGGAAATCGTTCAAGGCGGCTGTAGGGTTCGGAACCTCCATACGGGGTTTCACCATAATTTTCAGCGGTGCGCGAAAACATTTCGTACTGAACCGGGAAATTTTGCCCCCAAATGGCGGGATCGAGTTCATCCTCACCAATTTCGACGACGCGGAGCGGTGACTGTCGTCCTTCAGTTTGGCGCTGATTAATGTTCAACAGCAGTGCCGCGACTCCCACCGTCAGCAGTACCGTCCCGATAAATACGAGGGCTAAGATAAATCGTTGACGCGATTGGTTCATGAGCATCCTCTACTGAGTATTGCGATTCTGATGACCGGGGTTGCCATGACAATCAACGCAGCTTCGGTCTTGATCTTCGTGAAGCCCGTAGACGTTGCTGACGAGGGTTTCATGACAGGCAATACAATTTTCTTGCACGATTTCGGCATTGCGTTCACGAATTTGGATTACTTCCGGATAATTCCCCGTTGTGAATGCCAAACTGTGATTGAAACCGTTTAACCCTTTGGTGAACCATTTCCCTAAAAAGTCATGCGGTGTGTGACAGTCGTTACACGTCGCCACATTGCGATGACTCGAGGTACTCCATGCGTCAAATTCATCCCGCATGATATGGCAGTTCACACAAGTTTCGGGATCATTCGATAGGTAAGATGTGCCTTTAGCGTAGGCGAAGGTGAAACCGCCTAAACCTACCAGCACCCCTATCACTATCATGAACGCACCGCCTAAGATCAGTGTCCGTGTGCCGACGAGTCGCCGCATAGTCAATTCTCCTCAAGGCGTAATCACCGTTACAGGCTGTGACGGCAATCCTAAATTGAGATTAGCATAAGATGAGAAGTAAAAACTTGATCAAGATCAAGTTTTAGGGGTTTTCAGCCAAGTCCGCTAAGGCTTGGTGGTCAAGAATTTCTAGACGTTTATGGGAACAGATGAGCCAGCCTTGTTTTTCCCACAAGGTCAACGTCCGATTGATCGTTTCGACAGTGGTTCCGGTGAACTCCGCTAAATCACGCTGGGTCATAGATAGGTCGATCAAAATGCCCTGTTCGTTGGGCTTCCCAAACTTAGCACACAATTTGATCAAAGACTGCGCCAACCGCTGATCGACCCGCCTACTGCCCATGTGCCGCACCCGCTCATGTCCTTCATGCACATGGGCGGTCAAGAGATCAATAACCATTAACGCCAACGCGGGATAGTCCAAGAGCAAAGCACGGGCATCCTGCCCATCCATTGCGATGATCAGGCTGTCTTGGATTGCTTCGATTTGCGTCGGGTGCGGGTAACTACCCGAAATCGCCAACAAGCCAAACACATCGCCAGTCCCATAGATTTTGAGCGCCATGCGCTGCCCATCTTCGGTATAGTGCAGCAGCCGCACCGCACCCGCTTGAATGATGTAAAAGGATTGCATCAGATCGCCTTGATACAGCAGCACATCGCCCACTTTGAGCGATTGCAAGCGCGACAGGCTTAGCAGGGCAGTTAGCGCCGCACCGTCCAAATGCTGGAAGGCAGGGATATGATTCAGTTGCGCGGGAATGCCCATACGAATCATGCGGATGTCTCCGAATTGTGAGCGATAAGTTTGCTTGAGGGTAGCATAATACAACGCGGCGCAACCGCCCTAGTGACGTTGCGCCGCGAAAAGTAGCCTGTATGTCACCGAAAGGGGTTAGCGCAAGAATGCCTCGTGCAGACCCCCATCCACGCTGAAAACTTGACCCGTCGTTTTGGCGAACGCATCCGTGCTGATCAGGTAGGCGACTTCGGCTTGATCTTCCGGCGTGATCGGCAGCTTGGTCAGCGTGCGCTGTGCGTAAAAATCCGCGAGTTTGGAACGTAATGACTCGGTGCTGTCGTCGTCGGTGTGGGCGATGTTGTATTTGACCAGCGAACTGATCACACGGTCACGCGGGAACATGGTGCTGCCATCGACGACGGTTGCAGGGGCTAACCCGTTGACGCGCACGAGCGGCGCAAGTTCAACCGCCAGTTCGCGTACCAGATGATTTGCCGCCGCTTTGCTCGTGTCGTAGGCGAGTGATCCCTTCTTGGAAACCGCCGCGTTGACGCTGGTCGTCAGTACCAGACTCCCGCGCAAGCCCTGGGCTTCCCACAGTGAACGCGCCTCATCTGCCACGATGTAACCGCCCAACACGTTCACGTCAAAGGTGAAGCGCCACTTGTCATCGCTGATGTGTCCGGTTTTGTCGGGGGAGACGAACACCCCCGCCGTGACGATCACGTTATCAATGCCGCCATACGCCAGCGTGACGCTGTGCAGCAGGTCGCGCACGCTTTCGCGCCGCGTGATGTCTACCGCGCACGCAATCGCGGGACCACTGCCCGAAATGCCCGTCCCCGCTACGCCAATTCCCACGCCGTAAATCTTGATCAGTTCGTCGGCGGTGGCTTGTGCGGCGTCTCCGTTGAGGTCAGCGCACACCACATGAGCGCCCTCTTTAGCGACCCGGTGAGCGGTCACGCGCCCGATCCCGTTGCCCGCGCCGATCACGATCACGACGTTGCGCTCAAAGGCTTTTTCGGGCGGCATACGCTTGAGCTTGGCTTCTTCCAACAGCCAATACTCGATGTCAAAGGCTTCCTGACGGGGCAGCGCGACATATTGCGCGACGGCTTCCGCGCCGCGCATGACTTCCACCGCGCAGTTGTAGAACTCGGCGGTCACACGCGATTCGCTTTTGTTCTTGCCCCACGCGATCATGCCCAAGCCGGGGATGAGGATCACCGTCGGGTTGGGGTCACGCATGGCGGGCGAATTGGAATGCTTGCACGCAGCATGATAGGCGGCGTAATCGGCGCGATACTGCGTCAATCCGGCGCGAAGTTTTTCCAGCAGCGCGGCTTGATCTTCGCTTTGCGGATTCCAATCGACGTACAGCGGCTTGATCTTTGTGCGTAGGAAGTGATCCGGGCAGGACGTTCCCAATTCGGCTAAACGCGCCGCGTCGTGACTGTTGACGAACTCAAGGATCGTCGCATCCGTCTGGATTGTGCCGATGAAACGGTTTTGCTGCGAAACCAATCCGCGCACCGTCGGCAAAATGTCGGCGAGGCGATTTTCGGCATTGTCGAGCGGTTGGAATTTCGCGCCGCCAAACGTGGATGTGCCTTTGTCGTGAGACGCCAGAAACCGCGCCGCCTTTTCGATCAACGTCAGCGAGAGTTCATAGCATTCTTTGTCGTCGTTCGCCCAATTGATCAAGCCGTGACCGCCGAGGATGATCCCCTTGAGGTTCGGCTTCTGGCGGATCGTCTCTTGCAGCAGCAAGCCGAGTTCAAAACCGGGACGCTGCCAATCGACCCATGCCACTTCATCGCCGTAAATTTCTTGCGTGAGCGCCTTACCATCGCTGGAGGCGGCAATCGCAATCACGGCGTTCGGGTGGGTGTGATCAACGTGATCAAACGGGATGAAGGCGTGCAAGGGCGTATCAATTGACGTGGCGCGGGGATTCAGGTTGAACACCGTATGCGTGTACATATCAACCATTGCGTCTTCAACGGGCGTTTTCACGCCTTTTACGTCTGCTGCCGCGTAGATGGCTTGCAGGGCGATCAGCTTGTCCATGTAGAGCGAGGCGAAATTTGCCCGCTTGGACGTGCGTAAATCGCCGCCGCTCCCTTTCACCCACAACACGCGGACAGGTTCCCCCGTGAGCGGGTCGGGCAAGGTGACTTTGCTCGACGTGTTGCCTCCGCCTGTGTTGGTGATTCGCTGGTCTGAACCGAGAATATTGGAGCGATACACCAATCGCTCGACGGGATCAAGCGCATTAGCACGCGCATCATCCCACAAATAGCGGACGTGGCGATAATCGCCGGGGCTGGTTAATTGCATGAGATTCCTCGCTTATTGCGATCTCGAATTATGCATAAAATAACATCAATCGAAAAACAACGCAAGTTTGTGAAAGAAGGCGAAATCAAACAGAGGGACAAGTAGAGGCAATACCTGAACTGCCCACATCAACAGACGCAGCAGGTCACGTCGCACTATGCAGGGAGTGTCTAATCTCGAAAGCACGGACGCGATGGTTCGCGTCCCTATAGGCAGATTTTCGTAGGGACGGAAACTATTCCGTCCGTCTTTAGACACTCCCACCATGCACATTCTATTGACACATCTCTCTAACATCGCCCATAATGAAACGTAACATTATTATTCAACTCACCTTACGCAGATCGTTATTTCTGACCCCACCCCCGACCCCTCCCCTGAATTCGGGGGAGGGAGGCGAGCGCAGCGAGCGGGGTGGGGGTCAAACTGACACCCTGCGCAAGGTGAGTATTCAAATCAAGGCGACTGCCGTGTTTCTGGTTTTACCTTCACGCCGTGCTGCGCGATTTGCTGCTTACTTCTCCGTCTTAAGTGGCGGCTTGGCGCTGCTAGGTTGGTACCTAGATATTGCTCTTTTACGTTCTCTTTTCCCTCATTTCGCCCCTATGCCTCCCAACGCCGCCCTGTGCTTCATCCTCGCAGGGTTGGCGATAGGGACTGCCAGTCGTAATCAGCGGCATTTATCCGAAGGATTCGGCGTAGTGCTGGGGATGATTGGCGGGTTGACGCTGGTCGAAACGCTTTTCAGGGTGAGTTTAGGCATTGACCGGATGGTGATGCCCTTATCGCTGCCAAGCTATGCGTTGAGCGGGCGCATGAGCGCCGTCACCGCGCTGAATATGCTTTCGTTGGGGTTCGTGTTCCTCAGCGGGTTTGACCGTCCCTCGCTCCTCAACCGTGTGTTGATTCTTCTGATCGGTGTGACATCGGGAATCGCGCTGATCAGTTTCCTGTACGATTTCGCGTCGCTGTATGCGCTGTTCATTTACGAGGGGATGGCATTCACAACAGCGCTCAGTTTTATCGTGCTAGTCGCTGGCTATTTCCTTTCGCAGCCAAGTTCGTTTCTGACGAGGCTCACATCAGACACCAGCGCCGGACTCACGGGGCGGCGATTGCTCCCTATCGCCCTCTTTATGCCTCTGGTTCTAGGTTGGCTCATCGTGCAGTTAAGCAACGCCCGCGTATTTAATGGAGTCGTCGGGATTGTGCTGCTCGTGCTGCTGACAACCGGTGTATTCGTTGTGGTGATTAGCTGGACGATGCGGTCACTCTACGCTGAGGACGGCGCTCGTCAAGAGTCGGCACATCACGCCCTCGCGCTGGCGGTTCAATTGGAGCGCAATCGTTTGATGAACGATTTTGTAAAGAATACGCTGCACGATTTACGCACGCCGCTCACTTCTATCGGCACAAGCGCGTATATTGCGCGGCGCACCGAGGATCCTGCTCGTCAACTAGACCGCTTAGAAAACGTTCAGTCACAGGTGAAACGCATCACAGAAATACTTGACCAGTTCGCGGAAATGGTGCGTCTGAACCAAATGGAAGGGGTGGCGCTGAGTGCGCTCAATTTGAACGGAGCGGTGCAAACAGTCGTGTCTCAGTTAGACACGTTGGCAGAAAAGCGGGGAATTACGGTGGACACTGATCTCAACTTTGATCTCCCGCCTGTTGCCGCCGCCGACCTGTTGTTGAAAACGGCGCTCTCAGAAATTCTCAATAATGCCCTACGCTATGCCCCAAGCGGCGGGCGCGTGATGATACGCACCATGAAACAGGGTCATAAAGCCGTCGTAGAAGTATGCGATACAGGCGTAGGTATTCCGCAAGAAGCCATTGAGCGGGTATTCGAGGCACAGTTTAAGGTCAACGAGGCGCGTACTTCTGACGGCAGTACAGGCGGATTCGGCTTGTCGATGGTCAAGCGGATTGCGGAACTACATCGCGGGAGCGTTGAAATTGAAAGCATCGTGGATAAAGGCACGACGGTTCGCCTGTTTATCCCGCTGGATATGGGGCGCTGATAATTTCGGCATGGGTAGGGACGCCCAACGGGGCGTCCGCTGTCAAGGACACGCCGTTGCGTGTCCCTACGAAAAACAGTGATGAGGTTCTGTTAATTTCGCTCGGTGATATTCTCTTCATCCGCTTCCTGATGTACGCCGTTGTTGGTGAGCAGGGGCGGATCAACCGGCGCGGGCGGCGGCTTTGGCACGAAACGCTGTAAAGCGGGTGGCAACGGCGGGAGTCGGTTCAACAGGCGATCCGCACGGAACAGAAAGAGCAGCATGGCGATCAGCGTTAAGACGCTGACCACTGCCCCAAAGCGCAGCGTCGGCGCAGTAAACTCAAATTCGACGGTTTGCGAACTGTTGGGCGGCAGCACATAGCCGATCAACTGCCCAACCGATTCCAGTCGAGCGGGGCTGCCATCGACGCGCACCACCCAACCGGGCCAGGCGACATCTTGCACGACTAGCACAACGCGCTCGTCGGTCGGGTTGTTGATGCTCATGCTGATCTTTCCGGGCTGCCAGTTGTACTCGGTGACGGTTTGCGTCAATGACGGGTCGAGCGGCAGTCGGACATCTTCGGGCGCGGGGGCAGTCGAAGCGAACAGCAAATCGTTATAGGGGATGGTGAACACATAGCCAAGCGTGTTGGGGTTGCGCCACGCGCACGATTGACCATCGCCCATCGTCGGGCTGCCTTCAATCGGCTGCCAACCGCGTTCGCCCCAATACTGCTGTTCCCCTTCAAAATACGGGATAATCCATTCGGGCATCGCTTCGCTGAGATCACCATCAAAAATGGTGGGGGCGACGCCGAGCGGGTCATAGTCTGCGTTGATGTTGGTCATACGCACGCCTTCGCGCACGAACGAATTGACCGTGAAATAGTCGAGTGTCCACGCTGCGACCATTTGATCGTCATCGTATTCTTGAATCCAACTGATGCACGATTTGAGCATCTGCGATTCTGGCACTACCGAGCCGTAGAGCAAACGACCACTGACAGTTTCCCAGACCGCGATCAGCGAGAGCAAAATGATGACTCCGCCGATGGCTACACTCACCGCCGCCCGCGCCCAATCACGGAATACGCCCGTTGACAGCCGCTTATAGTGGCTTTCCGGGTCGATTCGCTTCCAGAGCAGGTCAACCCACAGCGCGGCGAAAACGGCAGTCCAGAACGAGGTCACGGTCAACATGCGGTTGACATTGCGCCAGCGTCCGATCAAGGGGAGGTTTTCGTACATCCACCCGATGATCGCGTTAATGCCCGATCCCCATGTGGTGAAAAAGACGAACGCGAAAATCCCGATCACCCAGATACGCCAGTTTTCGCCTAAAGCGCGGCGTTCGCCGGGGAGCGCCCGCTCCAGCACAGGCAGCAGGATAAACACAATGAACGCAAACCAGATCGGCATGGTGTAGATGTAATAGTTCTCGTTCCACACGCCCGTATCAAAGACGGATTGCGGCGAGAACAACTGCGCTAACACAGCGGTCAGCGGGGCAAACGCGCCCCATCCTTGCTCGGTGGCGTGCCGCCCGATGTAGCCCGAATTGAGAAAGATCGGTAGAAACGTGACCGCCGCCAAACCTACCGTGAAGGCAAGCGACAGCAGTAACCGCTGCCAGACGACTTTATCAAAGACGAACGGAATCCAGTGCGGCGGGTCGTCTGGCGTGCGACGGCGCATCAAATAGGCGCTCATGATCAAGACCGCCATCACCAGCGCGGGCAGGGTGTAGTAGATGTTCCCGCCCAAGAACAGGATCGTGATCCAGAAGGCGACCATCACAATCGGGTATCGCTGATGCCTGAACTTGATCACCGCTATCGCAGAGGCGACAACCCACGGGAGGTACGCTTGCGTCATGCCAAGCTGGATATAGCCGCGTGTGATCGCCGCGTGCTGCGGTCCCTTCACGGCGAACAGCAAGCCGAGTAAGAGGCGTCCCGCCGTGCCAAAACCGAGGACTCGCCCTAAGTACCAGCCGCCCCACCCCGCAATGATCGCAGACAGGATGATGCTCACTTTAACGCCGTTGGGATACCCGAACAAGACGCTTGGCAGTGTTTGGAACGGATTCAGCGCGAACGAGAACGGGCTGTCGATGGTGGGTTCACCACGACTCAAGTAGGGCTGCCACAACGGGACATAACCGAGGTTCTTCCAGCTTTCCGCGACATACTGCGCGGAACTGGTCAACCACTGCGCCTCGTTACCGTTGAACGTCATGTTTTCATCAAAATTGATGTATTCGCGCATCCCGTAGATCGCAATGACGGCGATCAGCGCGAGTTCAAGAACAATTTGCCGAAATTTCAGCGGAGGTAGCTGCTTCAATCTATTAATCCTAGCTACGCCGTTACAGATACGTTCACCATTGTAACGTTACTTTTCCTTACAGGGGCAGTAAGGAAATCCTTATACTTTGCAGACTTGAACCCATCTGGACTCACCTGTCTATCCGTAGTACACTAGGCATCCCGCATGACAAAGTTTCCCACAGGCACAGTAAGCAACCCCACGCCTAAAGGCGGAGGCTTTTAAAAGCCTCAATGCTTACCAGACTCAGTCCGCAAGGGCTACGTTAGGGGCGAATAGATAGGCACTTCGGGATACCTCACCAGTCCCGAACGCTGCGGTGTGCGATTAAACAGGCGATTGGGAAAAGCCAGTGTCGTACACATCAAACCGCCCACTAACATTGTCGAGGTGAACATGACGCCCGCAAGGGCAGAATTGTGGAGTAATCCAATGCAAAGCGTATTTGTACTAGACAAAAATAGAAAGCCACTCATGCCTTGCCATCCGGCACGAGCGCGAGAACTGCTACGAAAGGGCAAGGCGGCTGTGTTTCGGCGCTACCCTTTCACGATTATCTTGAAAGAACGGGAGGGTGGCGATGTTCAAAACACGACTTTCAAAATCGATCCCGGCAGCAAGCAAACCGGAATGGTGCTGGTCGCTGACTTTCAGCGTGGGAAACGAGTCATTTGGGCGGGTGTGCTAGAACATCGCGGACAGCAGATCAAGGCGGCGCTTGATAGTCGGAGCGCACTCAGGAAAGGTCGCCGTGCGAGACATACGCGCTACCGTCCTGCCAGATATAACAATCGGCGTAAACCGGATGGCTGGCTGCCCCCTTCACTCCTGAGTCGGGTGGAGAATATCTGGACATGGTTTTGTCGAGTGAACCACTCCTGTCCATTGACAGTGATTACCCAAGAACTTGTCAAGTTTGACACCCAACTGCTGCAAAACGCTGAGATCAGCGGGGTGGAGTATCAACAAGGGGAGTTACAGGGGTTTGAAGTCCGAGAATATCTGCTGGAAAAGTGGGGGCGTGAATGTGCCTATTGTGGAGCGAAAGCGTTGCCCTTGGAAATTGAGCATAATAATCCCAAGTCTCGGGGTGGATCGAACCGAGTCAGCAACCTCACGCTTGCCTGTCATGACTGTAATCAGGCGAAAGGGACACAAACAGCGGCAGAATTTGATCATCCAGAGATACAGAAATTAGCCAAGTTGCCGCTGAAAGACGCGGCGGCGGTTAATACGACCCGTTGGGCGCTCTATCATCGTCTGAAACTGACCGGGTTAGAGGTCGAAATTGGAACGGGTGGACGTACTAAGTTCAATCGCACGCAACAGGGCTATCCGAAGGCACATTGGATTGATGCAGCGTGTGTGGGGGAGAGCGGAGAACGGGTCTACCTAAAGCCAGATCAACCCTATCTTTCGATCATCGCAGCAGGACACGGCTCAAGACAGATGTGCCGAACTGACAAATACGGCTTCCCAACACGACATCGCCTACGACAGAAACGGCATTTTGGCTTTCAGACCGGAGATAGGGTGCGGGCTGATGTAAAATCAGGTAAGTATGCAGGAAAGCATACTGGACGGCTTGCTTGCCGTGCAACAGGGACTTTCGACATCAAAACTGTCAAGGGGAAAGTGACTGTAAAGCACTCGACTTGCACCACTATTCATCATTCGGACGGATACACCTACGCGAAAGGAGAAAAGGCGCTATTCCTCCCCATAGCTACAGCGAGGGGTATCTCGCGCCAAATTTGATGAGCGACGGCAACACTGAGCAGTTTAGGTCAGACCGAATGGCAGCGTGGATTCAAAGCGCGTGGCTTCCTCAGCACCCGACTGCGATGACGCTGTGGACATCTGTGAGCGTCATTAACGAGACGGTCATCGAGCGGATTGATCGCGCCAAGCCCTTTGACGGCTACCGCTTAACCGGTGGGGAGTCGATTGAATGTTCGGTGATTCCTAGCATTCGGCAGATGGATGAACACAGCTTGATCTGGCGTCAAACGGGCGCATTCGTTTATCACTTCGCCCCTGAAGCAGAAGGCGGCGATCTGGTTGATGTGCTGGTGATGAGCGTGCATGTTCATGAACTCGGCTGGAGTTATGTCGTGCTGGCAGCAATTCCACCGACGTTTAACAAGGCGTGGACGCTGTTCGTCGATGAATGTGATCGCCTTGATGAAGCCTACGATCATCATGATCGGGTGATCGTCATTGGTGGGCGTCAAAACTCGTTCGTGCCTACCGTCGAATGGGATGAAATCGTCCTACCCGCCGCGCTCAAAGCCGACTTTCTGAATGATGTCGATGCCTTCTTCAAGAAGGGTGTCAACATTTATCAGCGGCTCAACTTGAAGCCGTTCCGCAAACTGCTTCTAGCGGGCGTGCCGGGGACGGGTAAAACCATGCTGTGCAATGCGCTGGCGAAATGGGCGCTGACACAGGGCTATCTCGTGATTTATATTTCCAGCGCACGCAAGACGAGCAACGAGGAAGAATATACGACCTCGTTCAGCAAAATTGAGCGGGCGCTCGAATCGGCGGCGGCGTCCAGCGTGCCAACCTTGATTTTGCTCGAAGAATTGGATGCTTACCTGCACGAGGACGAAAAAGCCCTCGTGCTGAACGTGTTAGACGGTTCGGAAGCGCCGGTCAACTTGAAGGGGACTCTGCTCGTTTCGACGACCAATTACCCCGAAGCGATTGACGAGCGCGTGCTTAAGCGTCCGGGTCGGTTGGATCGCGTGTTCATCGTCCCCGAAGTGAAGACCGAACTCGACGCGGTGCAAATGCTCAAGCGGTATCTTGGCACGATGTGGAATGATGATTTCAAAGCGTTCGCGGCGGAACTGGTCGGGTATCCCGGCGCGTTCATCCGTGAGGTAGCGATCTATGCGCTGACACAGGTCGCGCAGGACGACTTGCCCGATTTGCCGCTGCCTATGCTCGAAAAGTCGTATAAGGCGCTCAAGGCACAAATTGACGCCCGCGATAATTTCCTCAAGCAGCGCACCTTTGGCATGGGCGACCCGCTGAGACTCGCCAATGGAACCAACTACTAAAACGTACAAAATCCGGCGGTTCTGCCGGATTTTTCTTTTCCCCTACACGTTCTATAATAATACGACTAGAGAGTTTAGGGGTGAACGATGTCTGTAACCGCGCCGAATATGTTGATCAACGTGATCACTGATTTTTTAGCGGGGAATCCGACTTCCGAACAGATTGTCGCGTTTCGGCTTCCAGAGGCAATTGAGCAGCACGCGCTAGAACTCCTTGAACATCGCCGCCAAGAGACGTTAACAGCCGAAGAACGCATTGAATTTGATGAATATATACGTATGGAACAGTTCATGTCGATTCTCAAAGCAAAAGCCCGACTGCGTTTGATGAAGCGCGAATGACCTACATTACTGTTGCATTACGGCGAGAGGTCGTTAATCGTTCGGGCGGGTGTTGTGAATACTGCCGTGTTCACCAACGTAATCGTATGTTTCCTTATGAAATCGATCATATCATTGCTGAAAAGCATGGCGGCGCAATAGTCAGTGAAATTTATGTTTGAGTTGTTACCTCTGCAACGGTTTCAAAGGTAGTGATATTGGTTCGGTTGATTGGGTGGGGTCAGGAACCATCACGTTCTTATTCAATCCTCGTCAAGAGGTATGGACAGAACATTTTCGTTTAGTAGATGCGGAAATAGAACCACTTACTCCCGAAGGTCGCGTAACTGTATTTTTGCTGCGCCTAAACGCACTAGAGCGAATCACCGAACGCGAACTTTTGATTGAGATCGGGCAATATCCTTGTGAGTCATTTTACAGGGAATAGAAGGTTAGTTGGACTAGAGTCCTATTCCACTTGACGCAAACGCAAGTTTCTGTTATCGTAATTTAAATATTACGATAAAGGAATGAAATATGTCTCAGATTACGGGCAAACCTATTTTAGAGATGCTTGACGCCGAAGATGCACGACACATTGCCCGCTTTTTCCAGGTTTTGTCTGACCCCACACGGGTGCGCCTCGTGAAGGCGTTGTCGGATGGCGAATGGTGTGTTTCCGAACTCACCCGCGCTCTTGGAATGGATCAACCTGCTGTTTCGCATCAACTCAAGCATTTGCGCGAACAGGGATTAGTGTCGTGGAAGAAAACCGGGCGGCACGTCTACTATACGCTGGCTGATGATCACCTCCGTGATATTCTGATCAGCAGCAAGGCTCATTTAGAAGGCGGCGGCGCTGCTGTTTGATTATTTTTGGCAGCAGGGGTGGGGCGGCGCAACAGCCGCCGCCCCGGTCGCGTGACAGCCGCATGGGTGACGTGGACTATATGCTCCTCCATGTGAGGCAGCGTGACGGTGAACGTTGTGCCTACCCCGACTTCACTTGTCACTCTGATCTTTCCCCCATGCGCGTCCACAATCCAACGTGCAATCGACAACCCTAAACCCGACCCTTCGCCTTTGCGAACCCGTGACGGTTCTGCTTGATAGAAGCGGTCAAAAATGCGTTTCAGGTCGTCAGGCGCAATGCCGATCCCCGTATCCCCGACATCGACAATCGCGTCTGTTTCAGACTTTCGCAGGTTGATCATGATTTGCCCGCCATCGGGCGTAAACTTGATCGCGTTGCTGATGAGGTTGAGCAAAAGCTGTTTCAGCCGATCTGCATCCCCTTTGATACGCACGGGTTCAAAGTCGAGTACCACAAGTTTCAAATTACGGTCTTTGGCAAGCACTCGCGCTTCGCGGAAAACTTCTCCCACGATCACATCAAGGTCAACCGATTCGGGGTTGAGCGTCAGCCCGCCGTAATCGGCTTTTGCCAGCAGCAGGAGATCGCTCACAAGGCGCGACATGCGTTCGACTTCGCTTTCAATCGCTTCCATCGAGTCGGCGTCCATGCCGTAACGCTTGATCAAATCGACGTGTCCGCGAATGGCGGTGAGCGGTGTCCGTAGTTCATGCGACACATCGGCAACGAAGCGCTGCTGCACGCTGAATAAGTCTTCCAGCCGTCCCATTGCACCGTTGAACACGTTGATCAGCCGCCCGATCTCATCGTAGGGACCTTTCCATTCTAGGCGTGTTTTGAGGTCGTCTGCCGCTGTGATATGTGCGGCGGCGCGGATCACTTCTTCAATCGGTTTAAGCGCCCGTTCTGCCAGCAGCAGCCCGATGCCGACAGAGCCGACAATCGCAATCGTCATCGCAACGCCGAGGATCACAAGTAAGCCCTGTGTCGCCAGATTAACCGCGTCAAAGGAGGCTGCCGCTTGCAAAATCAGCGGACGACCCCACACATTGATCGGGCGGGTGAGGACGCGCCACGTCCCACTTTCGACGTTGACCACCGTATAGACGTTGGTTTCGATCTCCTGATCAGCCGTGTGATATGCCGATGGGTCTTGATCGAACGTAGCGGCATCTAACGCGCTGGTATAATCGTCAATGTTAGAAGATGCGCGTAACAGGCGCGGTTCTTCCGACATATCCCACACTTGCACGACCACACCTGAAGCGCGGAAAATGTCTAGCTGCGGGAAGAAAATCACGATGCGCGACGGACTGCCAAATTCGCGCACAAGCTCTGCCGAACTGTTTTTCAATACCTGATCGACGGTTTCATCCAACGTGGTATCAACGCTGTTGATCAGCGTCCAGCGCGAAACAAAAAACAGCGATGATCCGAAAATGATGATAATCACCGCCAGTAAGCCGGAATACCACAGAATGAGCTTGCTGCGAATGGTCATTGGCGATTTATTCTTCTTCGCGCAGCACGTACCCGACGCCGCGCACCGTATGCACGAGACGCGGTTCGGTATTTTGCTCCGTTTTTTGGCGCAAATAGCGCACATAGACTTCGATAATGTTACTTTCGCCGCCAAAGTCGTAGCCCCACACGCGGTCAAAAATCACATCACGGGTGAGGACTTGACGCGGGTTACGCATGAACAATTCTAAGAGTTCATATTCTTTTGCCGTCAAGTCGATGGAGCGTTCTCCCCGATAGGCGCGATGCGTTCCCGTGTCGAGCGTGAGGTCGGCAAAACGCAAAATCTCCGGGCGTGAAGTGGGCGTAGATCGGCGGAACAATGCCCGTACACGCGCCATCAGTTCATCCACCGAAAACGGCTTGACCAGATAATCATCTGCGCCCGCGTCTAAACCCTGTACGCGGTCTTTGATGTCATCTTTAGCGGTCAGCATGAGGATCGGCACATCGCTTGCCGCCCGCAGACGCTTGCACACCTCCAAGCCATCTAAACCGGGGAGCATCCAATCGAGGATCACCAGATCAGGCGGGTTATCGCGGGCAATTGCCAGCCCGTTCTGCCCTTCACGTGCCACGCTCACGCGGTAGCCTTCATAGATGAGCGCACGTTCAACAAACTGGGCAATGCGTGCTTCATCTTCAACCAATAAAATTCGTTCACCTGTCATTGCCGCACTTCCCTTATGGGTACATAGTCGCTATACCTTCAAGTATAGCCAAAAAAACATGAGTTTCTAAGATACTAATCAGCGAAACATCGAGTTATCACCCATTATTAACGTGAATTACGGGTCAAGATTCCCATCGCCGTCATCGTCAAGCATTGCGCCGAAGACTTCATCGTCAATTTCGCGGCGGCGACCCTCATCACGGTGACGGCGACTGCCCAATCGCACATCCGGCTCACGCGGTTCAATCGGCGTTGTAGGGGTTAGTGCAACCGTGTTCGGCGGTGGCGCGACAAAAGTGGGCGGCGGCGTATGGATGTGTGTCTCTAGCGGCGTTGGGGCGGCTTGCGACACATAGGGAGCGTTCTGCGGTGTGATCGGCGGCGGCGTGGGCTGCTCGTGCTGGTTAACAATCACCTGCTGGGCAAGCGCGGCGTTGAAGTCGTGCTGTTCGGCAATTGCCCGCAGGTTGGGGCGTGATTTGCTCGTCACGATAGGTTCTTCCTCCTCAATCCCAGGGAGCTGCTGGCGCAGCGACAGAATCAGTGGGATGATGCCGCGTCCCGTGATTCGCAAGAACAGCACCACTATGAACATCACGATCAACAAGCACATGAAGGCGAGTAATAGTAGGGAACCCACAATGATCAGGTTGTTATCGATTGTCATAGGCACGCCTTTCGTCCTGTATTTCTATAGCTATTTTAACACGAATTCGCCTTAACGGGAGTTTCGTACAACTTGTATGAGAAGGTGCGGGCATTTTGGTGTGTCGTGGCGTTCTCGAAGGGCGCATTGTGAAGCATAATGAATGAACGATCTTCAACCTCGCATGATTGCGGGTTGTGAAGCGAATGAATTTATTCCACACAGGATGAATGATGCGTAGTTTTATCTCACAGAGTGTTCAAGACATGAAACCTTCCGGCATTCGTCGGTATTTCGACATTGCCGCAACGATGGAAAACGTGATCACGCTTGGCATTGGCGAACCGAATTTCACCACGCCCCAACACATCATGCGGGCGGGCGTTGATTCGATCATGGCGGGACACACCGCCTATACGTCAAACTCTGGCATGATTGAACTGCGCCGTGCGATTTCGGCTTACATCGAACGGCTATACGGGGTGTTCTACGCGCCAGAAGATCAGGTTTTGGTGACGATTGGCGTCAGCGAGGCGCTGTGGTTGGCGTTGAAAGCCATCCTCGACCCCGGCGATGAAGTGATCGTCGTGCAGCCGTGTTTTGTGGCAAATGCCGCCGCTGTCGAAATGGCGGGCGGCGTTCCGGTGATTGTGAACGCGATGATCGAGGACGAATTTCAGATCACAGGGGCTGCGCTGGAACAGGCGATCACACCCCGCACGAAAGCGATCCTCCTGAGCTACCCGAACAACCCGACGGGCGCAATCCTTGACCGCGAACACATGCTGCAAGTGGCGGCAGTGGTCGAAAAACATGATCTACTGCTGATCTCCGATGAGATTTACGAGCGGTTGGTTTACGATGTGCAACACATCTGTTTCGCCGCGCTGCCCGGCATGTACGAGCGAACGATTCTCCTCAGCGGCTTGAGCAAGTCGTATGCGATGACGGGCTGGCGAATCGGTTACGCGACTGCGCCTGAACCGATCATGGATGCGATGCGTAAACTGCACCAGTATTTGATCATGTCTGCGCCCACTATGGGACAGCACGCCGCGTTACGGGCGCTCACCTGTGGCGAAGAAGATGTCGAGTTTATGCGACAGGATTACGACCGCCGCCGCCGCTTGATCGTCAACGGTTTTAACGACCTCGGCTTGACCTGTTTCGAGCCTCGCGGCGCGTTTTACGCCTTCCCAAGCATCGAAGCGACGGGCATGAGCGACGAGGAATTTTGCGAACGTTTGCTGATTGAAGAACAGGTCGCGGTTGTGCCGGGCAGCGCCTTCGGGGAAAGCGGACGCGGTTTTGTCCGCGCCAGCTACACCAACAGCTATGAGAATATTCAAGAGGCGCTGGATCGCATGTCTCGCTTTATGCGTCGTCACGGGTAAAATATCAATCCCGACGATGTGGCGGAATTGCGATCATGAAACTCTGGAATCATTACCACACCCCGAAAACAGTGGATGAAGCGGTTGACCTGCTGTCACGTTACGCGGGTCAAGCGCGAGTCATCGCGGGCGGGACGGATTTACTCGTAGATATGCGGGCAGAAGCGCACGCCCCGCATGAAGCCCTCATTGATATAACCCGCATCCCCGATATGGGCGCGATCACGCGGGAAGGCGATACGCTCACGCTAGGCGCGGGTGTCACCCATACGCAGATCGTCCAATCGGCGGAACTACGCCAGCACGCGACCTGTCTGGTCGAAGGCTGCGGCGTGATCGGCGGTCCTCAGGTGCGAAATGTCGGCACCATTGGCGGCAACGTCGCGCACGCACTCCCGGCGGGTGACGGCACAACCTCACTGGTGGCGTTGGATGCCGACGCCGATGTGATCATGGATGGTGTGCGTCAATGGCTGCCGATCCGCGATTTGTTTCGCGGCGCGGGTCAATCGCTGCTCAACCCCACCCGCGATTTGCTCATTCAATTTCGATTTAAAGCCACAACCCACCCTCAAGCGACGGCGTTTGCGCGAATCATGCGCCCGCAAGGGGTCGCGCTGCCCGTGTTGGGCTGTGCCGTGTGGGTGAGCGTGTCCGATAATCAGTTTACGGATGCGCGAATTTGTATTGCCCCCGCCGCGCCTATCCCAAGCCGCGCTGAGTCGGTTGAAACGTTGTTGATCGGCAAAGCCGCCAACGCAGATACTATCGAAATGGCGATCAACACGGCACAATCAACGTTACGGTTACGCACGAGCAAATATCGCGCCACCGCCGATTATCGTTATGAAATGGTCGCCGTACTGCTGCGGCGGACGCTGGCAAAAGCGATTGAACGGGCGGAAACGGGGTTTGCTGTGCCGGAAGGCGTGTAGCCTCACCCCCTAGCCCCTCTCCGAAAATAGGAGAGGGGAGCAAAACACGGCGATTTTGTAGGGGCGACGCAGGCGTCGTCCTATATGCAGCCCACCCCACCCCCGACCCCTCCCCGAATTCAAGGAGGGGAGAAAGCAGACTCGTTTTTGCTCCCTCCCCTGAATTCGGGGGAGGGTTGGGGAGGGGGTCTATTCCAAGAAATGCTTAGTTGAGCAGGAATTATCCCCATGAGCGAATTGCAGATTACGGTTAACGGTCAATTGGTCACGCTTGATGTTCCCGAATCGCGCACGCTGGCGCAGTTCTTACGCTACGACCTCAACCTGATCGGCACAAAGATCGGTTGTGAGGAAGCAGAATGCGGTATATGCAGCGTCTTGATCGATGGGACTCCCGTCAACTCGTGTATTTACCCCGCGTTCAGGGCGCAGGGGCGCAGCGTCACCACGATTGAAGGGCTGGCGCAAGGCGATCAACTTCACCCACTGCAAAGTAATTTTATCGCACATGGGGCGGTTCAATGCGGATTCTGCACGCCGGGGTTGATCATGACCGCCGCCGCGCTGCTCGACGAAAAGCCCGAACCGAGCGAAGGCGACATCAAGCACGCGCTGAAAGATACCTACTGTCGATGCACGGGTTACACCAGCGTGATCCGCGCTATTCAGTCGGCGGCGCACGAGCGCAAAACCGGATCGCCGCTGCCCGTACATGATCCCGAAGTCAGCGAACCCATGAATGTCGTGAGTCGCAGTGTGCCGCCGCAAGAAGTGCGCGAGAAAGTCACCGGACACGCCAAATTCACCGACGATTTTGTATTTCCCGGCATGTTGTTCGCCCGCACGCTGCGATCTCCTTATCCCCATGCGAAGATCATCAGCATCAACACAGCGGCGGCGAAATCGCTCCCCGGCGTTCATGCCGTGCTGACTCACGCGGACGTTCCCGGCGAAAACAAACACGGACTCGTCTACCGCGATTGGGACGTGCTGTGTGATACCGTCGTCCGCTACGTGGGCGATGCGGTGGCGATTGTCGCAGCAGACAGCGAAGACATCGCTGATCAAGCCCTGACGTTGATCGAAGTCGATTACGAACCGCTGCCCGTCGTGGCTGATCCCGAATACGCGCACACGCCCGAAGCGCCTATTTTGCATCCGAAGCACCCGACGGGGAATTTGCTCAAGCATATCAAAGTGCGGCATGGCGATGTTGAAGCGGGTTTCGCCCAAGCCGATGTCATTATCGAGCGTGAGTATCGCACGCCCACCACCGAACATGCTTTCCTTGAACCGGAATGTGCAATTGGTATTCCGGCGGGTTACGCTGATCACAACAAGCTCACGGTTTATGTGGGATCACAGATTCCCTATCAGGATCGCAACCAGATCGCGCTGGCAATGGGTTTGCGCGAAGAACAGGTGCGGGTGATCGGCACCTTGATCGGCGGCGGGTTTGGCGGCAAAGAGGACATCGCCGGACAGATTCACGTCGCCATGCTTGCCAACGTGACTGGACATCCGGTTAAGATGTTGTATTCGCGCCAAGAATCGCTGATTTTCCACCCTAAACGCCACGCAACGATCATTCGCATCAAGACGGGCGCAACCCGTGACGGTCATGTGATCGCCGTGCAAGCCGAACTCTATGGCGATGGCGGCGCGTATGCGTCCCTCTCCGACAAGGTGATGACTCGCGCAACGACTCACGCGACGGGTCCTTACAATGTGCCGAACGCCAAAATCGACTGTTACGCCATGTACACCAACAATACGCCATCGGGCGCGTTTCGCGGTTTCGGCGTGACTCAATCGGCGTTTGCTGTCGAGCAAAACATGGATTTGGTCGCGGAAGCGCTCGGCATGGATGCGATTGAGATTCGGCGCATCAATGCACAGCGAGTCGGCGTCACGACGGCGACGGGTCAGCTTTTGCGCGAGTCCGTCGGCTTGCTGGAAACCATTGATCGCGTGGAAGAAGACATGATCGCACACGGACGACTCAACCCCCACCCCAGCCCTCCCCCGAATTCAGGGGAGGGAGCAAACACGAGTCTGCTGTCTCCCCTCCCCGAATTCGGGGAGGGGTCGGGGGTGGGGTCAGAAAAAACGGCAAACCCCTTCCAATGGTCTTGGCGGGAGGGAGCG